>DASUOZ010000667.1:0-2880 GCA_036276375.1 Pyrinomonadaceae bacterium
TATTACTCAGTTCGGCGCCTGCGTCGTTAAAACCATCAACGTCCGAGCCACAAAAAACTCCCGAGCCGCTGCCTGCGCTTCTGCCCGTGCGCGACCAACAGGCCGTGCGCGAGCGCTGGCTCAAGAAACGCCTCGACACGATGCTGCTTCCGATGATGCGGCAGCAGAAGATCGACATGTGGATAGTGGTCAATGAAGAGTTTCATGCCGATCCGGTTACTGAATACATCGCACCGCCGCTTCCCTACGTCGGCAGGCGCGACTTTTTTATCTTCGCGGATCGCGGCGGCGACAAACTCGACCGCCTCGTTATCGTTCGTTATCCGGAAGAGCACCTCAAATACTTCTTTGAAGTCCTCAATCCGCCGGGCCGCGAGATCGCGGCAACGTTACGTCGCATTGTCGAAGAAAGAAAGCCAAAAACGATCGCGCTGAACATGGGCGGCACGCGTGGCGCTACCAATGGTCTCACCCACGACTCCTACAAGTTTCTGACGGAAAGTCTCGGACCAGACTACGCTTCACGCTTTGTCCCTGCGGCGCCGTTGATCGTCGAGTACATGGACACGCGTCTGCCCGAAGAATTGGAACACTACCGCCTGGCGGTCGCACTCACAGACATCATCACGCAGCGCGCGTTTTCAAACGAAGTCATCAGGCCCGGGAAAACGACCGTTGGCGACGTGCGCTGGTTTTGGTTGCAACAAGTCAGCAATCTTGGACTGAGTGTGTGGTTTCAGCCTGACCTGCGTGTCCAGCGCCGGAACCAGGAGCCCGGCAAGACACAGCAGTTTCTGAGTGTTGCGGAAGAGTCGACGGTGCTGCAGCGCGGCGATGTGATTCACATCGACTGCGGTTTGAACTACATGGGCCTGAGCACGGACTGGCAGAAGATGGGCTACATCTTGCGCGAAGGCGAGAAGGACGTTCCCGAAGGACTGAAGAAAGCGCTCACTAACACGAACCGGCTTCAGGATGTGCTCTTTACGCACATCAAACCGGGCGCACAGGGTTACGAAGTCTACGACGCGACGATGGCGGACATGAAGAAGCTGGGGATCGAGGCAATGATCTATTCGCATTCGGTCGGCAACCAGGGCCACGCACTCGGCGCCAGCATCGACTTTCGCAGGCCCACGACCGGAGCACCGGCGGAGCCGCCCTTCCGCGAAGGCTCGTACACGTCGATCGAATTGAACACGAGCACTCCTGTGCCCGAGTGGGGCGGACAGAAAGTGACGATCATGATGGAAGACGACGCCTACCTCACGAAGGACGGAATGAAATGGTTTCGCCCACGCCAGACTGCTTTCTACGTGATACGTTGAGTTCGACCAGCCTCAGTAAACGTTTTATGCCCCCGCAACGCCGAAGGCGTTACTGCCCACTCTGATGTGCTCCAGGCGGAAAGCTGTTGCGCAAAGACGAAGCTGGCTATAATCTCCTCCCATACGAACCCTCCGGGAAGTGTCGATTTCAGGCTTTCGTAGTTCAAAACTCACCAATACAGGTAACGCCTTGGACCTCAAAAGATATTGCCCAGTTGCCCTCCTTGCGCTCTGTGTCTTCGTTTCTTCGCTGCCGATCAGCGCACGCACTCCCAGCGTTGCGCGGCAAACACCCAGCACTACGGCGCAAGAGCCGACCACGCAAAAGCCTGCGCAGGATCCGGCCGATCAGGACCCTGACGAGAAGCTGGCTAAAGGCGAGAAGTTTGTCTTCGGCAAAGTCGATCAGGACCTTCTCAGCGAGATCAAACTGCTTGACGAACGCTTTGAAAAAGAAGGCGTGGTCTATCACGACACCGGACTGGACGCTTACCTGACGCGTGTCGGAATGGCGGTTGCCGCCGATAAGAAGGTTGAAAACGTCGAGTGGAAGTTTCGTGCGTTGCGAGATCCCGTGCCCAACGCCTTTGCCCTTCCCAACGGCTCAATCTATATCAACACCGGCCTCCTCGCGCTGCTGGAGGACGAAAATCAATTGGCCGCCGTACTCGCTCACGAGGTTACACACGTCACTCACCGGCACACTTACTTACGAAATCGCAGCATTAGAAAGAAAGTTCTGGCGATCAACATCCTAAACACGATCGGAAACTGGAACATAGTTGGCGGACCCGCGGGCCTGGCAATCAGCCTCATCGCAACCATCTCTCCCTTAATGCTCGCGCTCAGCGTACTCGGCTACAGTCGAGACCAGGAGAAGGAAGCGGATCTGGAAGGTATCAAATCGGCATCAGCGGCCGGGTTTGTGGCGGACGGCATGCCGAATTCATTCAAAGCAATGCAACGCGACGTCGAGGGCGAAATCATTCAAACCTTCTACATGGATCACCCGAAACTCCAGGACCGCGTCAGCTACACAACCAACGCGATTCCCACCGGCGCAAGGAAGCTTTCCGACGAAGAAGCAAACACCGCTCGAAAGGATTATCTGACGGTGATGGAGATCGTCGATCGGCACAATGTCGACCTGGCGATCAACGGAGGACGGTTCCGCTCGGCGGTGTTTGTCAGCCAGAAGCTCGTTGATTTTCATCCCGAATCAACTGAGAACGTTTTTTACCTCGCGGAGTCGTATCGCACGCTCGGGCCACGCAACGCGCTGCTTACCGACAAGCAGCTAACTTCAGGCGCCAAGAAAAAAGCAGCCAGCACACGCAACAAACGCACGCTTGAAGAACAGGATGCCGAGCTCCTAAAGACGCCGGCAGGCCAGGAAGCGTGGAAGTCAAACAGCGAACACGCCGAGAAGCTCTTCCTTCGTGCGCTGGAGCTAAACCGGTTCAACGCGAGCGCTCGTCGCGGTTTGGGGATGCTCTACGAACGGCTAAATCGAAAAGAAGAGGCCGCGAGCGAGTATGCGAAGTACCTGGAG
>DASUOZ010000668.1:0-12663 GCA_036276375.1 Pyrinomonadaceae bacterium
CGCGTGTTCAGCGCTTCGGCTTTTTCGATCGCCGTCAGCAGACGCAGAAACTGAGTGTAGTTTCGACTACGCGCCGTGAGGCGGGTGATTTCCGACTGGCTCAGCTCGTTCCGGAGGAGCAGGTCCAGGAAGTCGTAGTAATCCGCGGCGGCCTCAAACGGGAGCTCGCGGGTGTAAGTGGTCTGTTGGCTGTCTTCGGAGCGAAAACCGGCGAGCAGATCGAAGACGTTGTCAGTCGTCAGTCGTGCCGCGTCCCGCGTTAATCCGATCGGCACCCGCAGTTCAAAGAAGCGCAAACCCTGGTCGGTCACTACTCGTCGCAGCTCCTTCGTCGCCTCACCATCAAAGGGCGATTCGGGGTCGACCAAAATCCGCAGCAGCCGCGGCTGGTCATCCTGGTCGAGCGTGTCGAGTGAAAGCTGAACCCGATCCGCAAGAAACTTTTCGAATACTGCCTCAATCGGGTAGTTGATTCGACCCAGACACCCGACCGATTCACCATCGCCCGCAATCTCGAGCGGCAGGCACGCAGGACAGTGCGCACAAATCGTGGTCGCCTGCTGCATCCGCTCGATCTCAGGAGAGGCCTTTTCCACCCACTCGAGCTTATCGATCGACGGCGCGCCGGCATCGCCCGTGGTCAATTTCGCGTGCAAACTGCTCAACCGTCCCCATTCGCGAAGGTGTTTTTCCGAGTAGTTTGCGCGGAGCGGACAGCCGTACTGTAAAGCAAATTCTAAAGACATCGATGCGCAATCACTAACATAGCGGCGCTCGTCGAGCAAGCGAGTGCCTTTGTGTTAAGCTTTTGTCACTTTCCGCACCAGAAAGGTCTTACCAATGGCAGTCAGTGGGGAACTTTTGGAAATACTCGCCTGTCCGGCCTGCAAAGCAAAAGTGGAACTAAAACCGGCGGGCGACGCGTTAAAGTGCGTCGAATGCAAACGCGTCTATCCGATCCGCGACGACATTCCGGTCATGCTCATCGACGAAGCAGCGATCGAAACTGATGAACAGCCTGCGCAACATAGCTGAGCCGTTTCCACGACTGCGCGTAACAGAGCCCGCGCTCACGTTTGACGCGCCGGACTACGACTCGCCGCAGCCGCTCGCGCCGCCCCTTTGGGATTGGGGCGCCGTCAAACGCGTCCTCGTGATTCGGCTCCGCTCGATCGGCGACACCGTTCTCGCGACGCCTTCGCTTTTTGCGTTGAAACGTTTTCTACCGCAGGCGCAGGTAGACATACTCGTCGAAGACTGGGTGGCGCCGTTGCTCACCGATCATCCGCATATCGACAACGTCATCACGCTCGAACGCGGCGGATTCATGACGCGCGCACGGGTTGCGCGCGAGTTGCGCGCCGAGCGTTACGACGTCGTCTACAACCTTCACGGAGGAACGACCGCCACGTTTCTGACGCGCGCCACGGGGGCGCGGCATCGGGTCGGATTTAAAACATACCAATACGCAAAACTTCACACGGAATTAGTGCCGTCTCCTTTATTACTTTGGGGACAGCAAAAGACCCACTCGGTGGAACAGCAACTCGCGCTGCTTGGCTGGACCGGTGTGCCGGTGAGCGATCGGCCGCGAACGCACTTGGGGATCTCGCCGGCGGCGGTGGCCTCAGTTAACCAACAACTCGCGGCGGTGGGACTCGGCGATCGCAAGGTCGCGCTGATTCATCCGGCGGCGGCGTTTGAGACGAAGCGTTGGGCCACGGAGAATTTTGCGCGCGTGGCGGAGTTTGTGACCGAGCGAGGACTTGCCCCGGTCGCGATCGCTGCGCCACACGAAGCCGGGATCGTGAATGATTTGCTTAGCGAAGCAGCCGTTGAGATTGTTTCGCTGGATTTGTCACTACCGGAAGTCACCGCGT
The DNA here is from genome assembly GCA_036276375.1 of Pyrinomonadaceae bacterium. Taxonomy (GTDB): domain Bacteria; phylum Acidobacteriota; class Blastocatellia; order Pyrinomonadales; family Pyrinomonadaceae; genus PSRF01. Next base: position 1,881 of record DASUOZ010000668.1, read on the forward strand.
TAGCGGCGCGTTCACAACTCTTCGTCGGCAACGACAGCGGCATCGCACACATCGCCGCCGCGATCGGAACGCCATCCGTCGTCGTGTTTGGTTCATCTAATGTCGCGCACTGGCGGCCGTGGAATCGCGCGAAGGCCGAAGTCGTGTTTGAAGAGATGCCTTGCCAGCCGTGTCACGGCTATTTTTGCGAGAAGTTTCCGCAGCCCGAGTGTATTCTGCGTGTGCCGGCGGCGCGAGTCGCCGCCGCGATCGAGCGATGTCTCAATTAACAAAAAGTCGCGCGAGTGAAATCCTGCAAACGCTTCGCGAGCGTAGAGTGCTCGTATTGGGCGACGTGATGCTGGATGAATTTGTCTGGGGCGACGTCACGCGCATTTCGCCTGAAGGACCGGTGCCGGTCGTGGATGTGCGGCGGGAGTCGGTCCATCTCGGCGGCGCCGGGAACGTGTTGGCGAATCTGATTGCGCTTGGTGCGCACGGTTGGGTTGTCGGTGTGGTTGGAAACGATTATGCCGGCGGGCGCATTCGCGACGAGTTGCGGCAACTGAACTCCGGCGACGATGGCGGCGTCATTGTGGATGACTCGCGGCGTTCGACTACGAAGACGCGCATCGTGGCCCACAGCCAGTTGGTCGTGCGCGCGGATCGGGAGTCGCGCGTGCCGGTTGATGCGAAGGTCGAGCAACAGATTGTCGCGCGTTTGAAAGAGAGACTGGCCGAGGCGGATGCGTTTGTCGTTTCCGATTACGACAAGGGCGTAATCACGCCGGCGATCCTGCGTGAGGTGCTGCCGTTTGCGTACGAGCGCGTGCCGGTTTTGGTGGATCCGAAGTTGCGCAATTTTAGTTCGTATCGCCCGGCGACGCTGGTGACGCCGAATCATCTCGAAGCGTTGCGCATGAGCGATACGGAAGATCATTCTGACGACGGCTCGCATGATGCGGCGAAGATCATTCAACAGAAACTCGGGTGTGATGCGGTGCTGATCACGCGCGGCGATCGCGGCATGATGTTGTTGGAGGCGGGCGAACAACCGGTTTACGTGGAAACGGCGGCGCGCGAAGTTTACGACGTTACGGGCGCGGGCGACACAGTGATCGCGACGCTGGCGGGCGCGCTCGCATCCGGCGCGACGATGCTCGAAGCAGCGACGCTCGCGAACCACGCCGCCGGAATCGTAGTGGGCAAAGTCGGCACCGCCACCGCTTCCGCGGACGAGCTGCTCGCGACGTTCGTGTAGGTGTTTTTGAGTACGAAGTGTTTCGGCCCCGGGGTGTTTTTCGGCTAACCATGCTTCGGACTGGTTGAACTCCGAAGGAGTTCGCGAATTTCAGCCCAGGGTTTATACCCTGGGGGCAAAGGTCTTTTCAGGTTTACTACTCTGAAAGAGTGGGCGAACTCTTACAGAGTCCCATTGATATATCGTGCCCGTTCCCCAGGGTATAAACCCTGGGCTGAAATTAGCGAACGCCTTCGGCGTACCGTTGGCCCAGCACAGTGTCGAGGGTGACTGACCCGCGATAACGCCAACGCTGACGCACCCACAGCAGCCATGATAGGCAAGACACTTCGCAACTATCGCATCACGGAAAAGCTCGGCGTGGGCGGTCAGGGAGCGGTCTACAAAGCCGTCGACAACAAGCTCGGCCGCGCCGTCGTCATTAAGGTCATCCCGCCCGAGCTCAGCGCCAAAGAAGCAAACCTCAAACGCTTCGAACGCGAGGCCCGCCTCGCCTCTTCACTCGACCATCCAAACATCTGCACCATCTTCGATCTCGACGAACAGGACGGCACGCACTTCATCGCTATGCAATACGTCGACGGCAAAAACGTGCGCCAGCTCGTCGCCGGTCGTCCACTCGAACTAAAAACCGCGCTGCTGATCGGTCTACAAGTCGCCGACGCGCTCGCCGCCGCGCACAGCCGCGGCATCATCCATCGCGACATCAAGTCAGGCAACGTCATGGTCACTCCTTCCGGCCAAGTGAAGGTCCTCGACTTCGGTCTCGCCAAACTTCTCGACGACGATCAAGCCGCGCACAAGGGAATTCATCACACTGAACTGACGGAGGTCGGCGTGCCCTACGGCACAGCGACTTACGCTGCGCCCGAGCAGGCGCGTGGCGATCGCGTCGACAAACGCGCGGATATCTTTTCGCTCGGCGTACTGCTTTACGAGATGCTCACCGGCACGTGGCCCTTTCGCGGCAAGACCACCATCGATGTGCGTCACGCAGTTTTATACGACGCGCCACGTCCGATTCCTGAGCTGCGCGGCAGCCAGATTCCGCCGCGTCTCCAACAGATCATCGATCGCGCACTCGCCAAGGAACCGAAAGATCGTTTTCAAAACATGGACGACTTCCGCAACGAGTTGCGACAAGTACTTCAGGAGGTCGACACGGTCGCGGCTGCGTATCAAGGCGTCGCCCCCGAACCGCCGCGACATCTTGGCGGCGCGAATCCCGTCTCGCGCGCGGTGCGCTGGCTGAAAGCCATCACGCGCAGCGAAACGCCGACGACGTCGCCGAACCTCGTCACGCCCTCAAAACAAGGCATTCACGAAACACCGTTCACGACCGTCACGGACCAGGAGAAAAAGAGCCTCGCAATTCTCTGCTTCCGCAACCTGGCGAACGATCCATCCGCGAGCTTTTACGAGTTCTCGCTGGCGGATGCGGTTATTACGGAACTCGCGCGTGTGCGCTCGCTCGTGGTGCGGCCGTCGTCGGTGATCGCACGTTACCAGGGACAGCAACGAGACCCACGCGAGATCGGCCAGGAGTTAAACGTGAGCGCGGTGTTGACTGCGGGATTTATACACGCCGGCGAGCGTTTGCGTGTGACCGCCCAACTGATCGACGTCGCGTCAGGCGAGTTGCTGTGGAGCGATCGCATCGACACGGCTGCGTCGGACATCATCGTGCTCCAGGACACGATCGCGCAGCGCATCGTGGAAGGTTTGCGCGTCGAGCTGAGCCCGGACGAACAATCCGGGATCGGCAAAGCCGCGACCCGGAACCCGGTGGCGTACGAACAATACCTGCGTGGCCGCGATCTCTTCGCGCGCTTCATCTTTCGCACGCTCTCGCGCGAGGATTGCGACGCCGCGATCGCACATTTCCAACGCGCGATCGAACTCGATCCAAACTTCGCGCTCGCGTACGACGGCATCGGCGCATGTTACGTCAACCGCGTTTTCAAAGGCTTCGGCGGCTCGGAAGACTACGAGCGCGCGGAAGAGGCTTTTCACACAGCACTCGCAATCGACGCAAACATCTTCGAAGCGCGCATGCTGATGGTGTTTGTTTATCTGTGGCGCGGTAGGAAAGAGAAGGCGTGGGAAGAGGTCAACCGCGCCCGCAAGGAAGCGCCGAACGAGCCGGTGGTCCACTTCGTAAAGGCGATGCTGCACCGTCTCGACGGCGAGTACGGACGCGCGTTGCACAGTTACGATCGGCTCGTCCGGCTCGATCCCGCGGCGCACGTCGTCGCGAGTTATAGTCGTGCGCTCGTTTACATGTACCTCGGCAATTTTGACGAGGTTTTCCGGCAACTCGACAACGCCGGCGAACCCGACAACGCGCTCGTGCAAACGTTCCGCGCGCTCGCTTTGTATTACACTGGCCAGACGGATGCGGCCGCGACGTTGATGCGCGGCGTGGTCGAGAAGCATCCGAACATGCACGGCATCCGCCCGTTTCTGGCGATGTTTTTGAGCGCGCAGGGCAAGCACGACGAAGCGCTCGGGCAACTAAGCAATGACGTGAAGCGAAACGGCGAGGTCGATGCGGACATCAGTTACTCGATCGGTTCGGTTTACGCGCTCGAGGGCTTACCGAACGACGCCTTTGAATGGCTCGAGCGGTCAACCTCGCTCGGCAATGCCAACAAACCATGTTTCGAGAACGACCCGAATCTGGCTTCACTTCGCGACAATCCGCGTTTTCGTGAGTTGATCAGCAGACTATGAACAGATCACGACCGATAGTTTCCCTCGTATTAACTTTCTTCCTCTTGCTGCCTTTGGGCGTGGTGGCCCAGACGCCGGCGCCGGCAGCCCCCGCGGCGCCAAAGACTCTCGCCGAGTTACAAACACGCATTTCAGAGGTACTCGCCAAACCGGAACTGGCGCCCGCGACCGTCGGCATCAAAGTCGTCTCGCTCGAGAACGACCGCGTCGTGTTTGAGGAGAACGCGGTGAAACTGCTTCGTCCGGCGTCGAACATGAAGATCTACACCGTCGCCACCGCGCTGGACCGCTTGACGCCCGACTTCCGCTTCAGCACGTCAGTTTACGCATCTGCGAAGCCTGACGCGGCCGGTGTGATTCACGGGGATCTGCGCATCTACGGCCGCGGTGATCCGTCGATCGCCGCACGCTTCAACAACGGTGATTACTTCAAGGGCATCGACGACCTGGCCACCCGCATAGTCGCTGCGGGTGTGAAACGCGTCCAGGGCGATCTGGTCGGCGACGAGACTTACTTCGTTGGACCAAAGTACGGCTCGGGTTGGGAGTGGGAAGACCTGACCTGGTACTACGGCGCGGAAGTCACGCCGCTAAGCGTGAACGACAACGCGCTCGATCTTTTCGTCAAACCCGGCGCCGCCGTTGGCGAGCGCGCGATCGTCACTACCGGTCCGCCGGATCCGCTGCTTAGCATTAACAATCAAGTCACGACTGCGCCGAAGGGCACGCGCCGCGACCTCTCAGTTCATCGCGGTCTCAACGAAAACACGATCACCATTCTGGGTAGCATCGCGGTTGACGACCGTGGCTACACGGGTGCGATCGGCATCTCGCATCCTGCGTTGCTGTTTGTGTATCTCTTGCGGAGTTCACTCGCGCAGAAGGGAGTCGTGATCGCCGGCAAATCACGCGTAAGCGGTGAGGTCGTGACACCGACCGAAGCAATGTTGCGACGCGTTAACCGGCCCCAGGAAGAAATCGCGGTATTACAGTCGCCGCCGCTCAGCCTGATCGCTGCGGAAACGATGAAGCCGAGTCAAAACCTGTACACGGAACTCATTCTCCGCACGCTGGGCACACTACCGCCGCCTCCGCTGCCTGCCGGTTCGCCGGCGCCAACACCGTCCAGCGGAGGTCCAACTTCTGAACAGGTCGGCCTCGAATTTGTCCGGTCGTTTCTCAGATCGGCAGGCATTCGGCCCGACTCACTTGTTCTCGATGACGGTTCGGGTCTCTCACGCAGCGACATGATCACCGCCGACGCAACGGTGCAGTTGTTGACGTTCATGAGCAGGCATCGTTACGCCGCCGTGTTTCGCGACGCACTGCCGATCGCGGGTGTCGACGGCACGTTGCGCAATCGCCTGCGCGGCACGCCGGCGGAAAACAACGTGCGCGCCAAAACCGGTTCGCTGAGCTCGGCCGCGAGTTTGGCCGGTTACGTCACGACCGCGGCGGGTGAGAAACTCGCGTTTGTAATCATGGTGAACAACTATCCGCGCGACGTCGATCCACGTGCCGCCTGCATCGATCCGATCGCGGTTTTACTCGCGTCCTTCAACGGCAAACCTGAATCAAACGGCAAACCTGAATCAAAAGATGCCCCCTAAATTCACGAAGTTTCACGGACTCGGAAACGACTATCTCGTAATCGAAGCCGCCGAGCTGCGCGACGTTGCGGATCTCGGCGAATTCGCGCGTCGCATCTGCAACCGCCATTACGGTGCGGGCGGCGACGGCATCGCAGTTATCTCCAAATCCGAAACCGGCGATACAGATGGGGCCGATTTCAACTGCCGCATCTTCAATCCGGACGGCAGCGAAGCAGGGCTTTCAGGCAACGGCACTCGCTGCGCTGTGGCGTATCTTTACCACGCCGGCCACTGGTCGAAAGACGAGTTGCGACTGAGCACGAAGACGGGTTTGAAGCGATATTTCCCGCGCGGCCAGGTCGGCACGGGCAAGTACCTGTTTGAATCGGAACTCGGCCGCCCGAAATTTGATTCGCCGTCGATTCCGATGTCGATCTCGCCTCTCGATCAGGTGATCGGTTACGTCCTGCCCGTCGAAGGCGAACCGGTTGTAATCACCGCGATGCAAATGGGAAATCCCAACTGCTGCATTTTCGTTGACGATTTCGACGCGTTGAACTGGCGCCGCCTGGGCAAACTGATCGAGAACCATCCGCAATTTCCCGATCGCACCAACGTTGTGTTTGTGCGGGTCGTGGAAAGAAGGCTGATCGAGTTGCGCATCTGGGAACGCGGAGTCGGCGAAACAACCGCTTCCGGCACCTGTTCGTGCGCGGGCGCAGTCGCCGCGATGATCAACGAGAAAGCCGATCGCGATGTGCGCGTCGTGATGGAAGGCGGCGAGGTCAGGATTCATTGGCGCCCCGACGGGGAAGTTGTGATCACGGGAACGGCTGAATTAGTCTATACAGGCGATTGGTTGGCCTGAATCTCGTGCGCAAAACTCTCTCCATCGCTCTTCTCCTCGCGGCGTCTTGCTGTCTCTCTGCCTGTGGCGGGACAGTCATCACCGGCAGTGAAACCAAACCGCAACCGCCGCCTGCGCCGAAAATACCCACGTCAGTTCCGGCCTGGCTCGGAAACGAGTCGCGCACCTTTTACGGCACCGGACCGTGGTCGGACGAACCGCTGCAAGTCGTTTGGGAGTTTGAAACGAAGTGGACGACCGGCCGGCTTCATAAAGATCCGTGGGGCGGTTCAAGCTGGCCGGGACAACCTTCGGTGGACGAACGGCACGTTTACTTCGGATCAGCGGATGGCAATCTTTATTGTCTCGACCGGCACGACGGCAGCTTGGTTTGGAAGTTCAAGACTGAAGACAGTCTGAAAGCGACCCCGACAATCGCCGGCGATCGGATCATCGCGAGCGGACTGGACCACTACATCTACTGTCTCAACGCCCGCGACGGTTCGCTGATCTGGAAATATAAGACGGGTTTTGAAGTCGATTGCTCCGCCGCGGTGATCGACGGCCGCGTCTATTTCGGCGGCGAAGACGGGTTCTTCTATGCGTTGAATCTCGCGGACGGTGCGCTCATCTACAAAACTGAACGCCTCGGGTCGATGGAGGGCAGCTTTTCCGTCGACAACGGCCGTGCTTACATCGGCACGGAGCAGGGCGAGCTGTTCTGTCTGAATCTCGCGGACGGCTCGACGGTGTGGAAAGCGCGCATAGGCGCCGACTCCGATTCGACGCCCGCAGTTTCAAATGGCTTCGTTTACACGGCTGCCGAGAACGGCGTCGTTTACTGTTTTCGCCAATCGAATGGCGAGCTCGTTTGGAAGTATCAGGCTACTGGCGGCAAGACGAAAGAGCGTAGTGGTTTTTGGGCGAGCCCGATCGTGGCCAACGGGCGAGTACATATCGGCTCGAGCAATGGTTACCTGTATGCTTTAAGCGCCGCCACGGGCGAAGTCGTCTGGCGTTACCAGGCACGCGGGCCGATTTGGGCTACGTCGCCGCTGGTCGACGGCCGTCTGGTGTTCGGCGACAAGGCTGGCTGGATACATTCCGTGGCGGCGGCGGACGGAACACAGATCAGTGAGTTGAAGATCGGTGATAATATCAATGCGACTCCGGCGATACTCGGAGGCCGAATTTACATCGGCGCATTCAATGGGAAGCTTTACTGTCTGAAGTAAATTGCTCGTTTACCTCGTCGACAACACGATCAATGGCCAGGGCGACAGCCCGCGTGAAATTCGCGCGGTGCTGGGCCGTTTGATTCCCGGCCTGGAAATACTCACCGAACCTTTCCACAGCGTGTCGCTCGACCGCGTTCGCAGCCTGAAGCCGTCGCACATCATTCTCAGCGGACAAAGCCATCCGTGGGACAACTACACGCCGCAATCACTGGCCGGCGTCTTTGACGTCATCAAGCAAGCGGCGCAGCCAATACTCGGCGTGTGTGGCGGTCACCAGCAGATCGCGCTGGCTTATGGCTCCGAAGTCGGATTGATGGAGCGACTCGAGCCCGGCGAAGGCTATCAGGGCGCGAAGCGCGAGCGTGGCTTTTTCCCGATCGACAACACCGGTGAGGGACTGTTCAAAGGTCTGCCGGCTGAGATCACGGTTTGGCATTCACACTGCGACGAAGTAAAGCAATTGCCCGATGGCTTTCGTTGCACAGCTTCAAATGAGACGTGTGCGATCCAGGCAATGCAGCAGAAAGGACGGCGAGTTTACGGCGTCCAGTTTCATCCCGAGCTTTTCGACGACGAGCATCCTGAAGGCCGTACCGTCGTTGAGAATTTCCTCGCACTCTAATTTCCTCCAGCCGCTCCGCAACGTAAAAACAATGCCGTTTTAGTGATATTTATCACGAAACTGACACGGCTTTGCTGGACTCTGGCCAACCCGTGTGCTAGCCTCCTCCCCGGAATAACGAGCTTATTGCCCGTTTATCATTTCCAGAACAAGCAAGTACTTTCAGCGCACCGCATCAAGGATGCAAGCCCCCAACCTCGGCTGACGTCAATAGACTCCTAGAGCCAGGGGACGAGTCATAGGAAAGAACGGACTCGCGCAGGACGTTGAAAGGCAGGTGATAACTTCGGACAGGAGACCCGAGTTTGAAAGTCTATTCAATATTCAGCGGGAGTGCGCTCATAGGCGCAGCACTTCTGAGCAGTTCTTTATTGTTTTCCGCCCGTACTCTTTCAGCGGAAACGCTTCCAAACCAAAACCAACAACAAGCCGGTAAACCATCAACGGCAGAAGCTGTCGCGCCAGTCGCGCTCGAAGCGTCTTCAAGTGGCCACCTGGGTGAGACGATTGCAGACGAAGAAGACTACGTAGTGCCTCCGACCGCATATCTCGCTACCGCGTACAGCTTGCGCGGGCGCACAGCGAGTGGTCAGATGGTCGCCAAAGGTTTGATCGCGGCTGATCCCCGGCACCTGCCTTTGGGATCCCGCGTCAGAATCGAAGCCGGTGCTTACAGTGGCGAGTATCTTGTGGCAGACACCGGCAGCCTCGTTCGCGGCCGTCGCATCGACATCTGGACGCCAAGCACACGTGAGGCGATGCGCTTTGGCAAGCGCTTGGTCAAGCTCACGGTGCTGAGCTTTGGCACGAAGAAACGCCGCGCTACCCGCACGTAGCAATTCCCCCCGACTCACAATTCATTGTTCAGTAGGCTTTGCGTGTTAAGATTTCGCGCAAATGTCTGCTGACCAACTTTCCGCTACGCAAACTCAATCAGTTCCGATTGCCGAGCCGCTCGTAGAGGTCAGACGAGGCGGCATTACTGAGTCGCGGCATCGCGGCCATGTGGTCGCGGTGGAGCCCGACGGAAACGTGGTGGCGCATCTCGGCGCGCCACACATGCTGACGTTTCTTCGCTCGGCGGCCAAACCGTTTCAAGCACTACCGCTGTTGGTATCCGGTGCCGCAGACAGGTTTGGTTTCACGGATCGTGAAGTCGCGTTGGCGTGTGCGTCACATAACGGCGAACCGATTCATACAGAACTCGCCGCGTCGATGCTCGAGAAGATCGGGCTTGGTCCGGAGACGCTGAAGTGTGGGGTTCACGAGCCGTACAGCGCGGAAGTCGCACAGCAGCTCCGTGAGCGCGGTGATGCACCGAACGTCTTGCAGAACAATTGCTCGGGTAAGCACGCCGGAATGTTGGCGCTCGCACTTCACCTCGGGGCCGCGACGGAGACATACGTTAATCCCGAGCATCCGGTGCAACTGGCAATCGGCAAGGCGGTTGCGCAATTTGCGGACGTCCCGGTCGAAGATCTCGCGGTTGGCGTAGACGGCTGCGCGGTTCCGGTGTTTGGGATGACGGTGAAAGCGATGGCGCTCATGTATGCGCGATTAGTGTCGCCGCCGGCGGAATTTGATGAACTGACGCGGCGCGCATGCGAGCGCATCGTGCGTGTGATGAGTGCCTATCCGGAACTGATCGGCGGCACTTCCGATCGGCTCGACACGGCAATCATGCGCGCCACGCCGCGACGTTTGGTTTCGAAAGTCGGTGCGGAAGGTGTTTACACGGCGGGCATCAATCCGTGTGAAGAGTGGCCGCGCGGTTTGGGGCTCGCGTTGAAGATCGAAGACGGAGACGATCGACGAGCGCGCCCAACGGTGGTCGTGGAGTCGTTGCGGCAGCTCGGCGTGTTGAAAGACGAATCGCTCGAGGCGGTGGCAAGGTATGCGTTCTTCCCCGTGACGAATCGGCCGGGCGACGTGGTCGGAGAGATCAGGGCGCAGTTTGATATGAAGATAGTCGGACGTTAAGCGATGACGCCAGAATTACGCGAGCTATTTCCGATCACTCAGAACCTCATCTACCTCAATCACGCCGCAGTTTCGCCGCCACCTACGACAACCATCGAGGCGGTCGAAGCGCAACTTCGCGACGTTCGCGACGCCGGCTCGCTCAATTTTCGGAACTGGCTGGAAGTTAAACAGCATGCGCGGGAGTCGTTGGCGGCGTTGCTGGGCGCGAAGGCGGAGCAAGTCGCGTTCATGCGAAACACGTCCGACGCGCTCTCCACGGTCGCCAATGGTGTGCAGTGGCAACCCGGCGACAACATCGTGACGTTCCGGCGGGAGTTTCCTGCAAACGTCTACCCGTGGTTGCGTCTGCGCGAACCGTTCGGGGTGGAAGTGCGGATGTGCGAGGAGCGCGACGGAAGAGTTGACGTTGAGGAGCTGGAAAGCCTGGTCGATGCCCGCACAAAGTTGATCGCGATTAGCCATGTTCAGTTTGCGTCGGGGTTTCGCATCGACCTGGAACGGCTCGGACGACTCGCTCGCCAGCACGAT
>DASUOZ010000669.1:0-5657 GCA_036276375.1 Pyrinomonadaceae bacterium
GTTCGGGCACGGGCCAGGCGCTGAGCACGTATCAGTCGTTCATTACGGGAACGAAACGGAACGCGAGTGATGAAGGGCCGGAGGAGTTACACATCATCGTGCTCGATAACGGGCGTTCGCGGATGTTGGCGCATCCGGTTACGCGGCAGGCGCTCGCGTGTATTCGTTGCGGCGCGTGTTTGAATTCGTGTCCGGTGTATCAGCAGATTGGGGGTCATGCGTACGGGTCGGTTTATCCCGGGCCGATTGGCGCCGTGATCACGCCGCAGTTGATTGGGATGCGGAAGGCGGCGCAGTTGCCGTACGCGTCGAGTTTGTGTGGTGCGTGTCGGGAAGTTTGTCCGGTGAAGATCGACATTCCGCGGTTGTTGTTGCATCTGCGCGGAGAGATCAGTGAGACACAAACAATTCGGCGGCGGAAGGAACGGTTGGCGTTTAAGTTGTGGGCCGTGATTATGACGCGGCCTCGGCTTTATGAGATCACGGCGATTGCGGGGCGAATGTTTCAACGTTGGTTGCGGCCGCCGCTGAAAGCGTGGACCAGCGGGCGCGACTTGCGTCCGCTTGAAGCGAAGAGTTTTCGTGAGCGTTGGCGGGAGGAGGTAAGGGATTAAAGAGATCCGCAACGGTGAGGCGCGTGAATCAATCATGGGATTGATCCGCAGTAATCTGGCGACCAGCAAGCGATATGATGCGACGAGCGGACCGTACCTCGCGACGAGCGGACCGTACGACTTCTCGAACTCCCATCACGAAACGCCCGCACCTTTGTCGCGCCAATCCCCCTCCCAAATAGCCGTCGCCGAGGTCGTCCAACGCTTCAAGCAAAACGTCGAAGCAGTCGACGGGCATTGCATTGTTGTTCAGAGTGAAGATGAAGTCGAAGAGTCAGTGAAACGAATGGTCGAGGGCAAGAGAATTGCGACCGCAAATGGACCGCGCTCAGATCTATTTAAGTCGGACGTGGGAATCACGAGCGCGCAGGCGGGAATTGCCGAAACAGGAACGGTCGTGCTCGATTCATCCATCGAGCGAAATAGACTCGTTTCGCTCGTCCCGCCGATTCATATCGCTATCCTCAACGCCTCGCGTATCTTTCAAACGTTGGGCGAGACCTTAGCGGCGCTGCAGAGCGGCGCAGAAGTCAGTCCGGCGATCACGTTCATCACCGGCCCATCGCGCACCGCCGACATCGAACTAACACTCGCGATCGGCGTCCACGGGCCGCAAGAGCTCTACGTCATCGTCGTCCAAAACAACTGATGCACATCATCTCTTTCGCCACCGCCGAAACGGAATGGAAAGTCCCTCGCCTCGGCATCATCCTCTACCACGGCGGCAACGACACCGGCTATCGTCTCGACTGTGAACGTCTCTTCGATCCCGCCGGCCATCCGTCAAACCCCTTATCGTGGTTTGATCTCGATGGTCCATGGCTTCAGAAAGCACGCGAGATCTTCGATAGCGTCGAACGAGACATAAACGCGCTCGAACACGCACAAGGACAAAGCTGGCTGGTACGGCGCAAAGACGCGTATTGGTTTGCGCCCGTACCGCGTCCCGGTAAACTGATCTGCATCGGTCTCAACTATCGCGATCACGCAAAAGAAAGCAACATGCCGCTCCCCGAAAAGCCCGTCGTGTTCTCAAAGTTTTCCAGCGCCGTGATCGCGCCGGGGGAACCCGTCGTGCTTCCGGCCACGAGCCGCCAGGTTGATTACGAAGCCGAGCTCGCGGTCGTGATCGGCCGCCGTGCTAAAAACGTCAAAGCCGATCGCGCCTACGATTACGTGCTTGGCTATACCGCCTTCAACGACGTCACCGCCCGGGATTTTCAGTTTGCCGACGGCCAGTGGCAGCGGGGAAAATCGTGCGACACGTTTGCGCCGATGGGCCAGACGATCGTCACTACCGACACGATCACCGATCCGCACAAGCTCTCGATCAAGCTGACGTTGAACGGCGAGACGATGCAGGACTCAAACACCGACCAACTGATCTTCAGTGTGCCGCGGTTGATCGAATTCATTTCAGAGTCGATCACGCTTGAGCCCGGCGACGTGATAGCGACCGGCACGCCGCCCGGCGTCGGCTTCGCGCGCAAGCCGCCGGTGTTTCTGAAGCCGGGCGATGAGATGGAAGTTTTGATCGAAGGCATGGGAGGCTTGGGTAATCCAGTGATAGGACCAGAATAAATTATGCGCAGAACCTTTTTGTTACTAGCGGCACTGACTCTGGCGCTCGCGGCGCTCAGTTGCACGAAAGCCGAAGCCCCAACCGGCAAAAAGAAACTCTCGATCGCGGTGATCCCGAAAGGTACGACCCACGAGTTTTGGAAGAGCATCCACGCGGGCAGTAACAAGGCGGCGGTCGAGCTCTCGGTGCAGGGTTATGACGTTGAAGTGATCTGGAAAGGTCCGCTGCGCGAGGACGATCGCGAACAGCAGATCCAGGTCGTCGAGGGGTTTACGGCGCAGGGCGTGGACGGCATCGTGCTCGCGCCGCTCGACGATCGCGCGCTTGCGCGTCCGGTCGCCGATGCGAAACGTGCGGGCGTTCCGACGGTGATCATCGACTCCGGTTTGCAATCGACAGACTTCGTCAGCTTCGTAGCGACTGACAATCGCAAAGGCGGATCGCTGGCGGCCGATCGCATGAGCCAACTGCTCAACGGCAAAGGCAAAGTGCTCGTGTTGCGGTATGCGGAAGGATCGGCGAGCACCACGGAAAGGGAAGCCGGTTTCATCGACACGATCAAACAGAAGTATCCGGAAATCGAGCTCGTTTCTACCGATCAATACGCGGGTGCGACGCGCGACACTGCGAAGCGCGCATCGGAGAACCTGTTGAATCGCTTCGGCGATGAAGTGCAGGGGATTTTTACGCCGAACGAGTCGTCGACTGCCGGAATGTTGCTGGCGCTCGAGGACATCGGCAAAGCAGGTAAGATTGCGTTCGTTGGCTTTGATGTGAGCCAGCGTTTCATCGACGCGCTTACGGCGGGCCAGTTGCACGGTATCGTGGTGCAGAATCCGTTCAACATGGGATACCTCGGTGTTATGACAATGGTCCAGAGTGTGACGGGCAAGCAGGTCGCCGACCGGATCGATACGGGCGTGACGCTGGTAACTAAGGAGAATATGTCGTCGCCGGAAGTAAACGAGCTGCTGCACCCGCCGCTGGACCAGTATCTAAAATGAGCCACGGACCTTCACGGACTAACACAGACAGACAAAGCAGCACAGATTCAGTCCGTGTTATCGGTGTTCATCCGTGGCAGAGTCTGCTGAACCGCCTCGGGCCGGTGCTTGGTCTGTTGTTGGTGATCGCGGTCTTTTCGTTGTTGATGGATACGCCCACCCGATTTCTGTCGCCCAACAACCTGCGCATCGTTCTCTCACAGACCGTCATCGTGGCGATCGGTGCGATCGGCATGACGCTGATCATTATCAGCGGCGGTATCGACCTCGCGGTCGGTTCGACGATCGCTTTAACAGGCGTGGTGACCGCACTCGCGATCAACGCAGGCGTCTCACCGATAACGGCCTTGGCCGCCGGCGTCCTGGTCGGCGGCGTTGTCGGCGTCGTAAACGGTTTGGTGATCACGCGTTTGAGAGTGGTGCCCTTCATCGCGACGCTCGGCATGCTCGGCGTTGCGCGCGGCATCGCGAAGTGGCTGGCGAACCAGCAGACAGTCAACATGCCGGGCACGTGGTTGAACGATTTGCTGGTGATGTTTCCGAATCCGGCGTGGCTGCTCGTTGCGCCCGGCGTCTGGATCGCGATTGTGCTCGCGATCTGCGCGGCGATCGTCTTGCGCAACACAGTGTTTGGACGGCGCGTCTTTGCGCTTGGCTCAAACGAAGCCGCGGCGCGTGCGTGCGGTATTGCTACTGATCGTATGAAAGTGTGGATCTACGGACTGGCCGGACTGCTTTTCGGCCTGGCCGGCGTGATGCAGATGTCGCGTTTGCGCCAGGGAGATCCGACGGTAGCGGCGGGTTCGGAGTTAGACATCATCGCGGCGGTCGTCATCGGCGGCGGCAGCTTGAGCGGCGGTGAGGGCAGCATCGTCGGCTCGATGATCGGCGCTTTGATCATGGCGTTTTTACGAAACGGCTGCCAGCAGGTCGGTTGGCCCAACTACATCCAGGAGATCATCATCGGCGCGATCATCGTCATTGCAGTGGCCATCGATCGCTGGCGGACGCGCGTTTAGGAGAACCTATGTTCCGAACAATTGGCTTTGTTTTCATGTTGCTTTTATCCCTTCCCTTAGTACGTGTCCTTGCGCAAACCAACGACTGCAAGAACGACTGGCCCAACCTCGCCCGTTACGCCGCAGACAACAAAAAACTCGCACCGCCAGCAAAAACCGAACAGCGCGTCGTCTTCATGGGCGACTCGATCACTGACTCCTGGGACAACCCCGTCTACGGCGGCTTCTTCCCCGGCAAGCCCTACATCAACCGCGGCATCAGCGGCCAAACAACGCCGCAAATGCTCATTCGCTTTCGTCCCGACGTGATCGCGCTGAAACCAAAAGTGGTCGTCATTCTCGCGGGCACAAACGATCTCGCCGGCAACACCGGCCCGACGACGCTCGAAGCAATTCAGGACAACCTGCAGTCAATGGCCGACCTCGCGACCGCCAACGGCATCCGCGTCGTGCTGGCGTCAGTGCTTCCGGTCAGCGACTACGAAATGCGCGACGGCCAGCCGTTGACGCAAACAGTTCGACGTCCACCGCCGCAAATCCTGGCGCTCAACCACTGGATGCAGGAGTTTGCGAAGAGCCGCGGCTACGTCTATCTCGACTACTTCTCGGCGATGGTTGATGACAAAGGTTTTCTGAGAAACGAGCTGAGTGACGACGGTCTTCATCCGAACGCGGAGGGCTACAGGGTGATGGCTCCGCTCGCCGCGGCGGCAATCACGACCAGCTTGAAGCGTCGCGGCTAGCGTGATATGTCGTCCGAAAACGTTGAAAACTCTTGACAGCTCTCGACGGTGAGAGTATCTGTTCCGCGTTTAGACAATTCCCGCAACAACTGTCTTAGAACTGATGACACCCGAAACAAAACAAAATCCAATTACGCCCGAAACCTGCTTCGTGCCCCGCACGCATGAGGGACACGGACGCCGCACGGCTGTCGCACCCGGGGACACGGCGGCGCGCTACCTCCACTATGGCCGTATTACTTTGAACGCCGGTGATCCGGCGCTTGAGTTTTCAAACAGCGATCAGGGGACGGGGTTGATCTGTTTGAAAGGCAGCGCGAACGTCACGGCCGGTTACGATTCGTTTCAACTGGGCCAGCATGCCCGCGCCGTCATTCGGCGTGCAGTTTGTCTACACCGATCCAAACAAACCCGAGCTCGTCCAGGTTGTGCGCGAGGGAGATTGCGTGTTGATGCCGCAGGGTTACCATCCGAACGTGGCCGCGCCCGGCGGGCAGATCAATTTCCTATGGATGATGGCCGCGATACGTGAAGGTGAAGATCGGCTTTACGGCGTGGTGAACGTGCAACCTGAATACGCGGCGGGCGGATCGGGCCTCGAAGCCGTCAGTGACAAAAAGTAGAGGACCAGACGGTTTCCTTTTTAATTCGTGGCAGACGGGCTTGTATATCTCGACGAACTCGGAATAGTCGGT
>DASUOZ010000670.1:0-5258 GCA_036276375.1 Pyrinomonadaceae bacterium
GTTCGAGCGCGAGCGCCACCTGCGGACCAATGATGTCCAGTAACCCGAGATCTACCTCGTCAAACGTACGCCCGCCTGACTTATCGGTAACATTCAAAACCCCAATTTTGCGGCCGCCGATAATGATCGGATAACTGATGAACGAATGCGTTTTGTAACGGCGCTCGGCCGGCGCCGGCACGCGCCCTTCACTCCGCAGGTCCGCGACGATCAAAGGCTTTCCGCTGTCGATTACGTGTCCCGAAACGCCTTCACCGACGCGAATCGGTCCAACTTTCGCCGGATCCGTTGCCAGGCCGCTCGCAGCTTTCAAAACCAACTCGTTGGAGTTCTCTTTCAGCACCAGCAGCGAAGCGCGCTCCGACTGCAACAACTCTTTCGAATTATTGACGATCGAGTGATAGGTCTTCGCCGGGTCAGAGCAACTGATGCGCTCGAGAAAGTGCTGTAGCGAATTGGTGAATCGCGAACGCGATTCAAGCTCACTGCGCAACCGCCGGATCTCCTGTTCCAAATCAGGCTTTGGCGGCGGAGTGGCTGGTTCGAGTTGTGGTTTCGCTTTTGTTTTGTCGGAACCGTTCGAAGCGGCCGCGTGAAAACGTTGCGTGGTTCTATCAATGCGTTCCGCGAGCTCGTCGAGGCGTTGAGTTTCGGCGAAGATCACGTTCGAGAACGTCTCGTCGGCCGCCAGGCTTTGCAGATCTCCAACGCGGAAGCGTTCCATCAGTTGTTGGTAATCAACGCCTTTGACAAATGCGCGCCCGCCGATCACCGCCAGGTTACGACGGTTGCCAAGCTCAACGCGCTTGGCAAAACACTGCAATCCGGCGTGACATTTGTAATGGACCGTACCACCGGCCCTTGTTGCCTCCGCATGCGCGACTCCGCAGTAAGGCTCGCAGAGTTGTGCGTGCTCCGGCGACGTTTGAAACGCGTGGCAAATGGAATTGTTATTGGAAACTACGATAGCAGGCGGCTGATGACCTTCAACCAGAAGCAGGGCGAGCCCCGAGTTTGCCGCGAGCCCATCCTGCACCTCCGCCCACGCGGGAGGGGCGTCTTCGCGGTGTTCCTGAGTATTTGGGGCAATGGGGGACTTCTTGACCATTAGCTTCTGGGCACAAGCATATAGAACTCTCCATCATCCGCACACGAGGATTACCTTAGTGCTAAACATCCAATGGCAAGGGGATTTCACGGGTAGCGGGCCAAAAAGCCACGAAAAAAGCGAGCTTATTCGAGGCCGGGAGCAGTGCCGGGCGGAACGTCCTCGATGTGAGGCAGCGCCGGGCTAATCCTGACGCAAGCGGCGAAATGCGCAGGTTTGATCTCAACGAGTTGAGGAACCACCTCCTTGCAAACATCAATCGCATACGGACAACGCGTATGAAAGGGGCATCCCTTTGGCGGATTGATGGGGGACGGAACATCGCCCTCCAGCATTATACGTTGTCTCGTCGCCTCGATCTCCGGGTCGGGCACGGGCACCGCCGAAATCAGCGCCTTCGTGTAAGGCATCAACGGCTCGAGGTAGATCGTCCTGGCGTCGGCGACCTCCACGAGCCGGCCGAGATACATTACCGCGACGCGATCCGAAACGTGCCTGATCGCCCGCAGATCGTGTGAGATAAAAAGATAAGTGAGGTTCTTCTCTCGCCGCAACTTCTCGAGCAGGTTCATGATCTGCGCCTGAATCGAGACATCCAGCGCCGAGATGGGTTCATCAGCCACGATGAAATCGGGATCGACGGCAAGTGCGCGCGCAATACCGATGCGCTGGCGTTGTCCACCGGAAAACTCGTGCGGGTAACGTTTGATGAAGCGTTTGCTCAAGCCGACCGTTTCGAGTAACTCCTGCACGCGCTGCTCCGCTTCCCTTCCGCGCGCCAGACGAAACGTTTCGAGTGGTTCGCCGACGATCTGGCCCACCGTCATGCGTGGATTCAACGAGGCGTAAGGATCCTGAAAGATGATTTGCAAGTGACGGCGTTGTTCGCGCAACTGTCTTCCCGAGAGTTGGGCCAGATCGTTGTTGCGAAACAAGACTTGTCCGCTGGTTGGCTCGGTGAGTCGCAACACGGCGCGGCCGAGTGTTGACTTGCCGCAACCTGATTCGCCGACGAGCCCGAGAGTCTCACCCTTCGCAATGTCGAGCGTGACGCCGTCAACTGCTTTGACGACACGATTGCCGTTGAGAGCGAAGTGGACTTTTAGATCTTTAATGGCGATGAGTGTTTCAGCCACCATAAACCTCGTGAGCAAAATGGCACAGCGAATGATGATCGCTTGTTAACTCAACAAACGGCGGAAACTCGCGCCGGCAGATCTCTTCCGCACGTTCGCAACGCTCGGCAAAAGGACAGCCTGGTTTCAAATGGGCCACGTCGGGCGGTAGTCCGGGAATCTGATAGAGGTTGCCTTGCTCCGCTGTCGGATCCGGAACGGAACGCAGCAGGCCCTTTGTGTAGGGATTACCCGGACGCGCATACAACTCTTTCGTTTTGGCCTGCTCGAAAATCTTTCCGGCGTACATCACGATCACGTGATCCGTCATGCCGGCTACGACGCCGAGATCGTGAGTGATCAGGATCACGCTCGTCCCTGTTTCCTGTTTGAGTTTTTTGATCAGCTCAAGTATCTGCGCCTGGATCGTGACGTCGAGCGCGGTGGTCGGCTCGTCGGCGATCAGCAGTTCAGGCTTACACGAGAGCGCCATCGCGATCATCACGCGCTGCCGCATGCCGCCCGAGAACTCGTGCGGATAACTGCCGGCACGCGCGCGTGCGTCGGGTATACCGACGGTCTCCAGCATCTTTACCGCGTGCTCGTAGGCTTCAGCTTTCGTGTGGCCGAGATGCAGCTCGGTCATCTCCATCAATTGCCTGGAGATCTTCATGAACGGATTGAGCGACGTCATCGGATCCTGAAAGATCATGGCGATGCGCCGCCCTCTGATCCTGCGCACCGCGTTTGGTGGCAGTAACAGGATGTCCTGGCCTTTGAAGATCACCTCACCGGAAACGATCTTTCCTGGAGGCTCGGGAACGAGCCGTATTATCGAGAGGTTTGTAACGGATTTGCCGGAACCGGATTCACCGACAATACCTAGAGTCTCACCGCTCTGGAGTTGAAAAGAGATGCCGTCGACGGCCTTCACAGTGCCGTCGTCGGTTTCGAAATACGTGCGGAGATCTTTGACCTCTAAAAGGATCAAATGGTCCTCATTTGGGGATCAAGCGCATCCCGCAGGCCGTCGCCCAGGAAGTTAAGTGAAAACAAGGTCAGCGCCATGGTGACGCCGGGAAAGATCAATTGCCACGGGAAGATCGCGATGTTCTGGATGCCGTCCGCAGCGAGACTGCCCCACGAGGCGAGCGGCGCCTGCACGCCCAAACCGAGAAAGGACAGAAATGCCTCGGTCAACATGATCTGCGGAATCGTCAGCGTTGCGTAGACGATCACCGGCCCCAACGTGTTCGGCACGAGGTGACGGAAGATGATGCGCGGTGCTGACACGCCGGTGGCGCGTGCGGCCAGCACGAACTCCTGGTTTTTCAGCGACAGCACCTGGCCGCGTACGATACGCGCCATCGTCAACCACGAAACAGAACCGAGCGCTACGAACAGCAGGATCAACTGCCCGCGCGGCGTCTGACTGCGAAACATCGACAACAGCACGATGACCAGAATCACGTACGGCAGTGAATAAAGCACGTCGACGATCCGCATCATCAGGTTGTCAACGCGGCCGCCGGCGTAACCAGAGATCGCTCCGTAGCTGACGCCTATTATCAAGGACACGAGCGTGGCGATGATGCCGACGAACAATGAGATCTGTCCGCCTTGTAACACGCGCGCGAGTTGATCGCGTCCGGCGTTGTCGGTCCCCATCGGGTGTTCCCACGAGAACTCGCCGTTAGGCCCCTTGAACGGCGGAAACGATTTCACGAGAGCCGGGTTGTTGCTCGGAATGTAATCCGGCGTGAAACCGAAGGTCTTTTTGATGATCGTGGGACCAGCGATCGAGGCGAGCGTGATCACGGCCACTACGATCAAGCCAAACACGGCCAGCTTGTTTTTGAGCAGACGCCGCCACGCGTCGCGCCACAACGACGTGCCGTGCACAAACTCGTCTTCCGAGTGAACCTCCTCGGCGACCGCCATCTCCGGACTGATCTTGTTCTCTGGTTCCATTATCCTCAGTTATATCTCACCCGCGGATCGAGATACGCGTAAGCAATGTCAACCAAAAGATTCATGAACAACAACGTCATCGCGATGAACGCAACGATGCCGATGATCAACGGCTCGTCGCGATTAAGCGAAGCCTGAATGAAATAGTTTCCCAGCCCCGGCAACGAAAAGATGCGCTCCACCACGACTGTGCCAGTTAACAGGAAAGCCAACGCTGGACCAGTGAATGAAACCACCGGCATCAGACCACCGCGCAGCGCATGTTTGATGACTACGTCTCTTTCGCTCAGACCCTTCGCGCGCGCCGTGCGGATGTAATCAGACCGGAGCACCTCGAGCATGCCTGCACGCGTGAGCCGCGCGATGTAAGCCATGTAGATCGCCGACAACGTGATCACCGGCAGAATCAGGTTTTTGCTCGGAAAGCCGCCCCAACGCGAAGGCGGCAACCAGTAGAGCGTGAGCGAAAAGATCAGCACGAGTATCGGACCAAGCACGAAGTTCGGAATCGAAATCCCGAGCATTGCGAGGGCCATCGACGAGTAGTCCCAGCGGGAATTTTGTTTCAGCGCCGCGATCGAGCCGATCGTAATACCGACGATCAGCGCCAGCAGGTACGCGAGGATTCCGACCGCGGCAGACACCGGCAGTGAGCGCCGGATGATCGTGTTGACCGACTGTCCTTCGTACCGCAGCGAAGTGCCGAAGTCGAAATGGCCGACGATGTTCCACATCGTCTTTGCGTATTGGTGGTACCAGGGTTTATCGAGGCCGTACTTTTCGCGGATGTTCTTTTCGATGGCCGGCGGCAGTCGTTTTTCGCCGGAATAGAAGTTACCCGGGGCGAGTTTGATCAAGCCCCAGGCAATCGTAATCACGATCAGAATCGTAGGGATCGTAATCAGGAGGCGTCTGATTATGAAGCGAAGCATTTTGCGCGTTTGTTATTCGGCCAAACTCGGTGTCCCGAAGTCCCACTTGGCCTGATCGCGTTCGATGTAGACGTACTTCCAGGCAAACAGCGACGCTGGATTTGGATACATTCCTTTGACGAACGGCTTCTT
>DASUOZ010000671.1:0-6795 GCA_036276375.1 Pyrinomonadaceae bacterium
AAAGTCGGCGACCAGTTACGCGCGCTTGGCGACCGCACCGAAGATCCGCTTCGCTTCAAACCAGAAAAAGTCGTTACCGGAAGTTTTCGAACAGTGGGCGGTGTTGTTACAGCGATTGACCCTGCCACTGGCGAGATAAAGATCAATGAGTTGGAGAAGAAAACTCCGCTCACGATCGTCATCAAGCAGGACGCGGTTTTGAGGCGATTTCCACAAACGGGAATGATGGGTGGCCTTGGCCGTGGGCCAGGTGGTCCAGGCGGTCAGGCGCCTGGAGGCGGCGGTGGACCTGGCGGTCAGCGTCCCGGCGGCGGGTTCAATATCAACGACATGCTCGAGAGATTGCCGACAATCGCGATCGCGGATGTTAAGGTTGGCGACACTATCATCGTTTCCAGTACGCAGGGAGTTGATCCAACGCGCCTGACCGCGATTTCGCTCGTGACCGGCGCCGACACTCTCCTCGCGATG
Source organism: Pyrinomonadaceae bacterium (assembly GCA_036276375.1). GTDB lineage: Bacteria > Acidobacteriota > Blastocatellia > Pyrinomonadales > Pyrinomonadaceae > PSRF01. The sequence goes on from DASUOZ010000671.1 coordinate 472, forward strand.
CTTGCCCCACGTCCGCAACCAGGACAGGCAACTCCTAATCCCGCCGCGGGCTTAGGTAGTAGCGGCATCACGTTCGGCATCGGTTTGCCGTAGCCGGCGCTACTTCCCGAAAGGCGCAACATGGCTGGTCTAGTAAATCCGATGATTGCCCAGCGCGCGTTTCGGAGGACCGGCGAGTATGCCCTGGGCCAGTTTGAGTTGGGCCATCATGCGTATTTCGGAGCGTTCGAACTGGCTCGCCAGTGTGACTGCGCGATCGAAGTCGCACCACGCGAAGTAGGCGGCGTTATTCGCGAGGATCGTCAGGAGATTGCCGGTCGCGCCCTCAGCCGTCATATTCCATTCACCGTCGCGTAGATAGCGAGCGTCGTAACCGTCGAGTTTTGCTCCGGCGGCGACGAGTTCATTGAGCTTCGGCAGCAGCCCTTCGATAATCGCAAATCCGCGGTCGCTTTTCGCGAGGCAGTAACTCATGGCTAACACGATCTGCTGCGCTGTTTGCTCCTTGCCGGGAGGCAAACTATCGATCATGCCACTGAGCCGTGCGAGCGCTTTGAGCCCCGTAGCTTTGTCGCGCAGCGCGATGTCGTGACCCAGCCCCAACAAGAGGTTAGTTTGTGTCCACAACGGGAGTTCGCTCACGTTCTTCACGGCCGCCGTCCACTGCTGTTCGGCTGACGCTTCCAGGTTTTTGTAGGACTTGACACGCTGGGTAAGGCGTTCCCGAACCTGCGGGTCACCGTTGAATTCACTTGCGATCTTTTCAGCTTTTTCCAAATCGCCGGCTGCCTCAGCCATCACGATCGCTCGATGCCGGATTAGCGCCTCGATTTCGGGGTATTTCGACGTTAACGACAGCACCTCGTCGATCGTGCCGGTTTCGGCAATTTCGTTGACCTCGGCGTATCCGTGACGGACCGAGATGTGTGATCCATCTTCCGGTAACCAATGCCTGAATCGCTGAGCTGCGGCCGGGTAAAACTTCTCCATCAGCGGAATCAGTGCTCCCATCTGGCTGCAAATACCAGCTAAATGGTCGTGCTCGGGTCGTCGATTGCCGCAACCGATTTCGGACATCTTGGCGAGCACGATGCCGATGAGGTTTCGGTACGTTGATTGGTCCGCCGCGGGTGGCGTGTAACGTTCAACCAGATACTGAGCGAATTCAGCGTTCTGCCAATTATCCAAATCGACATCGCTGAGCTTGTTTACGACCTCTTTGTAGAGTTCCACCGCGTCTGCCTTGCTCGCTTTTCTGAGCACCGAGACAAGTTCTCTTGAGAAGCCGTTTCTTAAGGATTCGCGCGCGAGTGCGACCGCGACCTCGGAATTTTTGTCGCCAACCCGTCTCATGAGTCGCGTCTGGAGCTGGTGTTCCTTTTGCGCAATACTCGGCAGGAGCCCACCGCTGGGAAGGGCTGCATATTCTTCGACCAGGGGAAACGTGTCTTTGAGGAAGGCGAGAGCCATCTCCGGATCGAGTTGGGCCATTCGCTCGGCGGTATCTTCACGCAGCTTGAAAAAGACCTGGAACGTGTGTTCTCCGTACGGAGTTTGCTCATTGACTTGCAGCCCCAGCTTGATGTCGTCTTCGACCAGCTTAAACAAGGCGCGGGCGCGGTTCTCATCGTGGGCCCACAGCGACGCGGCTATGTTTGAACCCATTCGCGCGCGATTCTCAGCAGACTGCAACGTACTGATTTGGCCCGCCAGCGACTCGAGCAACTCAAACGCCTTCTGGCGCAGCTCCGCGTCCGCCGCCTTGTCTTTCGTATTCGAGCTACTTTGTTGGCCGGCTGCGACTTGAAAACAGAGAAGCAGCGCAACGATGAGGACCGGAAAAGACACTAGACGACGGATCATCGAACCTCCAGCAGGTAAGAGTCGCAAGGCCGGTGATCTTTCAACGGTCGAGGGGTAGGCTAAGTTTCATTTTCTCGCGGCCGGTTCGTTTCTTTAACCGCTCACTTCGTTGTCGGTGTCGGTGCCGGTTGGGTTACCGACAGCGGCGGTCTCAGCTTCTTCTCCTGTAGGTTGGTCTGTCGTTTGGCCCGTGCCGTTTGTCGGGGTTCCGTTGCCATTTTGAGTCGTGCCCGTCAACTCGGGCGCGATAGTCGGATCCTCTCCGGCTGCCGGTGTGGCCACACCCACGGTCAGGTCCACTTTGCTGTTACAGTCGATTTGAGTTCCGGCGTTCGGCGTTTGCGAAATAATTTTGCCGGCCTGCTCGGCGCTGACGGCCTCCGTCGAAACAGTGCCGACTGCCAACTGGGCGCTACTCAAGATCTGTTTAGCTTCGTCCTGCGTTTTACCTGTCAAGTCGGGCACCGCCACCCGCTTCTGATCGATCTTGAACAGCGAGTTCACTTTGTCGTCCAACCAGATGAATACTTTGTGTGCGCCGTAACCGGCGAGTGTTCCGGCGGCCCACGCCGAGAGCGAAGTTAGCTGGTTGTTCTCAGGAGTAGCACCGCCGTTGATGACCGCCATGCCGCCTTGCAGAATGCCGTAGACAAGCACGGCGAGCGTGCCTCCGAGAGGCGGCATCGCCAGGTACTTCCAGATAAATCGCCAGCCAAATGCTTTTTCCTCTGCGTGCCAACTAATAAAGCTGCGGAGATTATTCACGGCCGCGCCCATTGCACCGCCGATTGCCGTGTAGAGTATTAGCTTGGAAACCGGGCTGGTAAGCAGATTCGCAATCTTATTGGTCATTGCTTCAGGCCAAAAGGCGTATCCACCCGACAGCATATACAGCACCATGAACGTCAGATAACCGATGACTGCGAGCGAGTAAGCGGCGCTGAGCCACGCCGAGGCGACGTCATACCAACGCTCGTTCAGCTTCTTGAAAGTCCTTCCCGTCTGGTGGTCCGTAATCTCGTCTGTTGGTGTAAGGAGCGGCGGCGTAACTGCCGGAGCGGCTGGAACGGCTGGAGCTGCTGGAGCGGCTGGAGCTGCTGGGGGTGCGGCTGACATGATTTCCTCCTCTTCTGGTTTTCAATGTCTATGTTGGGATTACATATTTCGTTTCAGAAAGGAACACGACGGCCCGTTTTACCGAACCATTGGACGTCAGGAAAATGCTGAATGGCCTTTGGCCGTTTAGTCTGGGATGAGACTCAAGCGGTCTGAGGCGAACCAGGGTTGCAAGGCGCGCGCATAATATGTGAAGGGGCGCGAGAGGTCAATACGCAATCGGCGGTTAAACGCTCATGATCTCCTGCTCTTTGGTTTTGGTGAGCTCGTCGATCTTGCCGATGTAGTTGTTGGTAAGCTTTTGAATTTCGTCCAGCGCGTCGTGCTCGGCGTCTTCGGAGATGAGTTTGTCTTTCAACATCTTCTTCAATCTCTCATTGGCGTCGCGGCGCACGTTACGCACGGCGGTGCGATGATCTTCGGCGATATCGTGGACTTGTTTCGCCAGTTGTTTGCGGCGCTCTTCGGTCAGGGCCGGAATCGGGATGCGCACGAGCTTGCCGTCGTTTGACGGATTGAGACCGAGGTCGGCCGCGCGAATCGCTTTTTCAACGGCGCCGATCTGCGTCTGGTCCCAGGGTTGGACGGTCAGCATCTGCGGCTCCGGCGCGTGCACTGACGCCATTTGATTGAGCGGCGTCATCGTGCCGTAGTAATCCACCATCACCGTGTCGAGGATGCTCACGGCAGCGCGGCCGGTACGGATGCTTGCCAGCTTGCGCCGAAAGTCTTCGATGACTGTTTCCATTCGCGGTCGAGTTTCTCTGATAACGTCTTTTTCATTCATCTCGCTGCACTCCGCTGAAAGGATAAACCAACCTGATGAATTAACTAACCGGCGACCTAACTAACCTTGGTGCCTACTCCGCTCTCGCCCAACACGACGCGTTTGATGTTCCCGGACTCACGCATATTAAACACGATAATCGGCAGGTTGTTGTCCATGCAAAGGGAAATGGCGGACGCATCCATAACTTTGAGGCCGCGTTCGAGCACCTGGCGATAAGTGATCTCATCGAACAGTTCGGCGGAGGCGTCGATGATGGGATCGGCGGAATACACGCCGTCAACCTTCGTCGCTTTCATAATGACGTCGGCCCTGATCTCCAGCGCGCGTAGGGCAGCGGCCGAGTCAGTCGTGAAGTACGGATTGCCGGTGCCGGCGGCGAAGATCACGACGCGTCCTTTTTCGAGATGGCGCACGGCGCGCCGGCGAATAAACGGTTCCGCCAGTTGCGGAATGTCGATCGCTGAAAGCACGCGCGTGTCGACTGAGATCTTCTCGAGCGCGTCCTGGAGCACGACGCCGTTCATGACCGTCGCGAGCATGCCGATGTAGTCGGCTGCCGCACGGTCCATGTTGCCGGCGCTCTTCGAAACACCGCGAAAGATGTTTCCGCCGCCGACCACGACGGCAACCTGCACGCCGAGCTCATGGACCGCTTTTAGTTCTTCGGCGACGCTACGGGCGACGTTGACGTCGATGCCGTAGTTCTGTTCGCCCATCAACGCTTCGCCGGAGATCTTCAACAAGACCCGGCGGTAGACCAAATTGGAGCCGTCTGTTTTCATCCCAACATTGAAGCGACTTCGCTGCTGAAATCATCAGCGCGGCGTTCGAGGCCTTCGCCCATTTTGTAACGAGTGAAACGGCGAACCGAGATGCGCTCACCGGTCTTGGCGACCTTTTCCGTCACCAGCTCGGCGACAGTCTTCGATGGATCTTTAACGAACGGCTGGTCGTTCAGCACGGTCTCTTCGTAATACTTGTTCAACCGTCCTTCGACGATCTTATCGATCACCTGGTCCGGCTTGTTCGCCATCTTCGGATCGTTCTTCGCCTGCGCGCGCGCGATCTCGCGTTCTTTCTCGAGCACGCTTTCGGGAACTTCCTCGCGCGAAACGTAGCGCGGCTCCGCCGCCGCGATGTGCATGGCGATGTCTTTGACCAACTGCTGAAACTCTTCACCGCGCGCGACGAAGTCCGTCTCGCAGTTCAATTCGACGAGCACGCCGACCTTGCCGCCCATGTGAATGTAGGAACCGACGATGCCTTCCGCGGCAATGCGGCCTTCACGCTTCTTCGCCGAAGCCAATCCGCGCTCACGCAGGATGTCGATGGCTTTCTCTTCATTGCCGCCTGATTCGACGAGTGCGTTCTTGCACTCCATCATGCCCGCTCCGGTTTTTTCCCGAAGCTGCTTCACTGCCGCTGCTGTAATGTCCGCCATGATTACCAATATCTCCGAGTACTTGGATTGATTGTGTCAATGAAAAACGCAGCCCGGCGGATGGTCCGCTTGAAGGCTGCGCTCACCGATAATAAGAATATCGCTTAGCTCGCCGCCACGACTGACTCAGGGCTCTCGTCGCGCGCCGCTTCAGTTTCCGGGGCGCTCGCTGTAGTCGTGGATTCGGATTGCGCCTCCTCGCCGTTAACGGCCTCACCACTGGATGGGAACTCGGGCGCGCCAGCTTCGGCAGCTCCTCCCGCAGTTTCCTCTGACTCTTCCGCCGGTTCAGTGGTGACCACGCCGCCTTCGGTGGCAATTTGATTACCTTCAACGATGGCGTCGGCAATACGCGAAGCAAACAGCCGCACAGCGCGCAACGCGTCATCGTTTCCGGGAATTACGTAGTCGATCCCTTCCGGAGAACAGTTTGTATCGACGACCGCGACGATGGGGATGCCGAGTCGATTGGCTTCCGCGACGGCGATCTCTTCTTTCTTCACGTCGATGATGAAAACGGCATCGGGCAGCCGCGACATTGCTTTGATACCCGAGAGGTTCTTGTTAAGGCTCTCGCGCTCGCGATCGAGTTTGATGCGTTCTTTCTTGGTCAGCTTCTCGTAACGACCGTCAGTTTGCATGCTCTCGAGATCTTTGAGCCGTTTGATCGACTTCTGCACGGTCTGGAAGTTGGTGAGCAGTCCGCCCAGCCAGCGCTGGTTGACGTAATACTGACCACACTTTTCCGCTTCTTCGCGGATGGCGTCCTGCGCCTGACGCTTGGTGCCGACAAACAGGACGGTTTTGCCTTTGTCTTCAGCGATGAGATTGGTCACGAAGCCGATCGCTTCGCGAAACATGCGCTGCGTCTTTTGCAGATCGATGATGTAAATGCCGTTGCGCTCGCCAAAGATGTATTCCTTCATCTTTGGGTTCCAGCGCCGTACCTGGTGGCCGAAGTGAACACCGGCCTCCAGCAGCTCTTTCATGGTTACCGAAACCAAACTAAAGTCTCCTTCTCGTCAATTGGTTTAATGTACTCGCCGCAGCCGCTCGACTTGTCGAAAGCAACCAATCGGGCTGCGACAATGGTTTCATTGTCGATTGTCAATTT
>DASUOZ010000672.1:0-2745 GCA_036276375.1 Pyrinomonadaceae bacterium
TAACGCACCCGTTCAAGTGTTTCGTCCGAAGGTCGAAAGGCAAGCACTTCGGCTGGTGAATAACCTCGTGCAAAGAAATCGACAATTTCGTCGTAACTCTTGCGTACGATCGGAAGATTGAGGAACGGTTTGTTAGGTTTAGTTGTAAGGACTTCGCGTTTCATAAAAAATGCCGCTGGATTCTGGTAGGCATTCTACCATCTATCCAACGGCAGCCTAAAAGAAGCAACGGACTTACTTACACTTGCTATACCCGCAGTCGCGGCAGAAGTCGCAGCCGCTAGCGTGCTCGAGTTGGCCGTGGCACTCGGGGCAGATGCCGATCATGTTGGACATAATGGCGCCGGTGACGGGCTTCTGAGCGTGGTGTTGAGCTTGTTGTTTGCTCACCGCACGCGCGGAGTCGGGAAGATCCTGAACGCGGCGCACCGTGATCATGATGCACTCCGCCACGGCTTGTTCCGGTGAGGTTAGCAATCGCTCGTTGAACCAGACTGCATGCGTACCGGTTACTTTGTTTAGACTGTAGGCCACTTCCGCGGCGTCGAAGCCGCCACGCAACATCTTCGAAGCAAGCAGACCCACGCCGCCACTGATTGGACCAGTAGCAAACACTTCCTGGATCATCATGCCGTCGTGATTGACCGTGACGTAGAGGTTCTGGCCGTCGAAAGGGATCTGCCAGGTCGCGCCGCGCAGCTCACGCGGACGCTCGATGCGAATCGCAGTTACAGCCGGAACCTTGACCGTTTCCGAGTGTTCGCGCTCGATTGCTTCCTGACGCGCCGAAGCATCGTCCGCTGCCGTTGCTTCCGCCGCACTCACGGCCTCATCGAGCGGCTCCATCACGGCTTCCGGATTACAAGCAACTTCCCCCTTGGGCTCTTCCGCTTTCATCGACGTCAACACCTGGTTCTCACGTGAACCATCGCGATAGTAACTGACGGCCTTGCAGCCAAGCTGCCGTCCGAGGCGATACAACGCGTCGACCGATTCCACCGTGTCGTTAACCGCGCCGTTGCAGGTCTTCGACACACTGTTATCGACGTTGCGCTGAGCAGCCGCGAGCACATGAACGTGCTGCTCAGCGCTTATGTTCATCGCCGAGATAAAGTGCGGCGGCAACTCATTTTCGTGTTCCACGACATAAGCCGCAGCCGCATCTATCGAATCCTGATCGCATTGGTCCACATCAATTCCGAGAGCGCGCGCCGCGAGCGTATGCACGTAAGTGCGCGTGCCCAACGTGTCCTTGCGAACATAGGCCCACGAGAAGTTTGGCTCGATGCCGGATGATGTTTCGGCAACGAGCGAGATCGTTCCGGTCGGCGCGATCGTCGTCACTTCGTAGTTGCGCGGCGTTAGCGGGATGTCGCGCGGGATGCCGATCTGGTTGTAGAGAAAATCTGTGTACGCTTCGCGATTCGGTTCAAACTCCGGAAACGCGCCCTTCTCCGCGCCGAGGCGATTGCTCTCGATCCACGACTCGCGCCGCACAAAACCCATCACTTCGTCCATCAGATCGATCGACGCCGTCGAGCCGTAAGTGACGTTGAGGTTAAGGCAGAGATCCGCGAAGCCCATGATGCCCAAACCAACCGGGCGCGTGCGATGGACCACGTCGTTGATTTCCGGCAACGGCCAGGCGCAGGTATCGATCACGTTATCGAGAAAACGCGTGCACAGGTGCGTCACTTCGCGCAGGCGGTCCCAATCGACTCGTTTCTCGGGATCATAAAACTTCGCGAGATCGATCGAACCGAGGTTGCACGAGTTTGAGAAATGGAGAAACTGTTCGCCGCACGGATTGCACGAATAGATCGGGCCCATCGACTTCATCATGTGGTTGTGACGATTCACTTCGTCGATGAAAGCAATGCCCGGTTCGGCGTACTTGTGCGCACTCGCGACGATGCGATTCCAGATGTCGGGGGCGAAGATCATGCCGAAGCGCGGCGCCTCTTCGATTGTACAATCCGAAAGATCCGCGCTTAGAAATGCCTGGCGATCGCAGAACGTAACAGCGGAGCCGTCCGGCCGGCGATAGACGACATAATCACCGTCGCGAACTGGATCGTAGATCGCTTCGTTCCACGGCTCGTCGTTAAACTCCAATTGAAACCACTCGTTGTTATCCACCGCTTTCAAAAACTTATCGGTAACGTTTACCGAGATGTTGAAATTGGTGAGCGAGTGCTGATCGTTCTTCGCGTGAATGAAGCGCAGGACGTCAGGGTGCGTAACGCGCATCATGCCCATGTTCGCGCCGCGACGCACACCGCCCTGTTTCACTACATCCGTCACCTGATTAACAATGTTCATAAACGAGACCGGACCGGAGGCGACACCGGTCGCGGAGCTCACCATCGCGCCGTGCGGGCGCAGAAACTCATAGGTCATGCCAGTGCCGCCGCCGGTTTGGTGGATAGTGGCTGCGGCCTTGGCATGATCCATGATGCCACTAAGCGAATCCGGTACTTCCAGAACAAAGCAGGCCGCCAGTTGCCCGTTTACCTTCCCGGCATTGACGAGGCAGGGCGTGTTCGGAATGAATTCGCGAGCGAGCATGACCTCGCTCATAGCGGCGAAAAACTTCTCTCTTTTCTCACCGGTCTCGGCCTTGGAAACGTGGCCGACGACGCGTTTGACGATATCCGCCCACTCTTCGTAGGCGCGGCCTTTGGAATCTTTGAGCGAGTAGCGTTTGCTGACGACTTTTCTGGCATTGAGCCCGAGTTCATGCGA
>DASUOZ010000673.1:0-7777 GCA_036276375.1 Pyrinomonadaceae bacterium
TTGTGGGGCAAGAGAGACGGTTGGTGGATCCTCCGTCTCAAGTGGTTGCTGGGGTGAGGACAGTAACCACGAATATGGATGGGCGCGACGCACTCCCACGTATGTCGCGCCCATTCGCTTTTATCGGCTCAGTGGCGTCAAAGCCCCATGCAGCGGCTCGAGATTTCAATTAACCAAAGCGCTCGCAAGAGCGAAATCAACGTCGGCCGCGGCCTCAGGACGGATTTAGCTCAACTACTCTCGCCGGCACTCGCGCACGTTCCGCAACGCGTCGGCATCTTCTCAAACAAGCGAGTTTTCGGGCTTTACGGCCGTGAAGTCGTGCGCAGTCTCAAGCGCGCCGGCTACAAGACATTGCCCTGGCTGATGCCCGAAGGTGAACGTTACAAGTCGTTCTCGATCCTTGAAAAGGCCGTCAAATTCCTGAACGAAAATCGTTTTGAAAGAAATGATTTGGTGTTGGCGCTCGGTGGCGGCGTGGTCGGTGATCTCGCGGGATTTGCCGCCGCGATTTACCTGCGTGGCATCCCGGTGGTGCAGGTCCCGACAACACTGCTCGCGCAGATCGACTCTTCAGTCGGTGGCAAAACCGGCATCAATTTGCCGGCCGGAAAGAATCTCGTTGGTGCTTTTCACCAACCGGCGGCGGTAATTATCGACACTGAGACGTTGATGTCGCTGCCGTCACGCGAGTTAGTCGCGGGATTTTGTGAAATGGTGAAACACGCGCTCATTGCTGACGAAGTCCTTCTGAACAAGACGGTTAAGTGTCTGAATGAGGTCGCGCGTGACCGCGAGTTTCTGTTGCGCGCGGATTTTGAGGAGTTGATCGCGGCGAACTGCGCTTTCAAAGCGTCGATCGTCGCGAACGACGAGCGCGAAGCAACCGCGCGTTCGGATGCGAAGTCGCGTCGCATTCTGAATTTTGGTCACACCACAGCGCACGCGATCGAAGCGATTACGAACTATCGCGTCTTCCGGCATGGCGAGGCTGTTGGTTATGGAATGTTAGTTGCCGGAGAACTTTCGCGAAACCTGGGTCTGCTCGATTCCAGGGACTCGCAGTTGTTACGTGAGGCCGTCGCTCTTTGCGGACCACTGCCGCGTGCGGATCAGCTCGACGCCAGTCAAATCATTCGCGCGCTACAGCATGACAAGAAAAGCGTTGACGGCCGGATCAAGTGGGTGTTGCTTGAAGGGGTGGGCCTACCGAAGATCGTCGACGGTGGGCTCATCAGTGCGAAGACCTTGCGCCAGTCGGTGCGGGCCGGATTACAGCGTCCCACGAGACCAACCGAGAGTGCTCATTAATGCAAACGCGAAGATCAACTGAACGCGGCAGCGCCAACCTCAAGTTTCTGATCGTGATGGCGATACTCGGCGGGTGTGCTTACGCTGGGTATCTCTACGTGCCGGTTGCCTACCAGGCTCATACCTTCAAGGAATTAATGCAACACTACGTCGACGTCGCGTCGGCGGAAGGTAAGAAACCAGATTGGGTGGCGGAACAGTTGGTGAAGAACTTTGGCGATTATGCAGTACCGGCGGATGCGGTGGTGACTCACGCCAAGCGTGACAGTCGGATTGAAGTCAGAGTTCAGTTTGTGAAGCCGGTGGAGTTTCCGGGATACACGTACAGCTACGAGTTTGATCAGACCGTAAAAAGCACGGCCTTCCTCGATTTCAGTAAATAGGGCGCAGTATCAGAGTCAGCGGCTAGCGGGGCACGCCGTCGAGGAACGCTTTGAGTTTTCGCGAGCGTGAGGGATGGCGCAGTTTCCGAAGCGCTTTGGCCTCGATCTGCCTGATCCTTTCGCGCGTGACGGCGAAGTGCTGACCGACTTCTTCGAGCGTGTGTTCCGAACCCGTCGTGCCGAGCCCGAACCTCATTTTGATGACTTTCTCTTCGCGCGGCGTGAGTGTCGCGAGCACTTCGTCGGTGATCTCGCGCAGGTTCGAAGCGACCACCGCATCCGCCGGGTTCAGAATCGATTTGTCTTCGATGAAATCGCCGAGGTGCGAGTCTTCTTCCTCGCCGATCGGTGTTTCGAGTGAGATCGGCTCCTGCGCAATCTTCAATACCTTCCGCACCTTCGAAACGGGAATGTCCATCTTTCGCGCAATCTCTTCACTCGTCGGTTCGCGCCCAAGCTCCTGGACCAGCGAACGCGAGGTCCGGATTAACTTATTGATCGTCTCAATCATGTGCACCGGAATGCGAATCGTGCGCGCCTGATCGGCGATCGCGCGCGTGATCGCCTGCCGGATCCACCACGTCGCGTACGTCGAAAACTTGTAACCGCGTCGCCACTCAAACTTGTCGACGGCTTTCATCAAACCGATGTTGCCTTCCTGGATCAGGTCGAGAAACTGTAGGCCGCGGTTCGTGTATTTCTTCGCGATTGAGACCACCAAACGGAGGTTTGCTTCGACGAGCTCGCGTTTGGCCTGCCCCGTTTGCTGTTCACCGGTGACGATCGCCAGCAGCGAGCGCTTGATCTCGACTGGTCCAACGAAGTGGTCGATCTCGATTTGTAAGAGCCGCTTTTTCGCGTCCAGGATGCGACGCCGAAGTTCCCGCTGCTCTTCCGGTCTGACGCGTTTGCGCGCCAGCTTCTCGTTGCAACTGTCGATTTCGCGCTCTGCCTCGCGCACTGATTTCTGCACGGACCGAATCGCATTGATCAGACGTTGCCGGGCGCGCTCAGTGAGATTCAACCGGCCGATCTCCTGCGCGATCTCCAGCCGCGTTCGCGCAACTCTGCGTTTCAGACGCGTGAGTTTTTTGCTCTTCTTGCCGCGATTAAGCTTCTGCTCGTCGCGAAGTTTTTCGAGCTCCTTGAGTGCCTGTTTGGCAAGCACCTCGATGTGCTGAATTCCCTCGATGGTCCAGGTGCGATACTCCTCGGCCTTGTCTTCATCGCCGGTAAGTTCCGCCTGTTCCGAGAAGGTCACGGTTTCGCGGATGTTGATGCGCTGCGCCTGGAGATCTCCACCGATCCTGAGTAGTTCCCGAACCGCGATCGGCGAACGGGCGATTGCTTTATGAGTCTTCAACTGGCCGCGTTCGATGCGCTTCGCGATTGCGACTTCACCTTCGCGCGTCAATAACGGCACGACGCCCATCTCGCGCAAATAGAGTCGCACCGGATCGTTGGTCTTTTCGAGCGCGCCGGCCGAAAGATCGAGCTCGATATCTTCATCGAGCACTTCTTCCTCGTCGTCTGTGACGGTGGCGGCGGCTTGTTCGAGGAGTCGTTCGTCGCTGTCGGCGACGGGGATGTTGGAGCCTTCGAGCTTTTGGAGTACGTCCTCGATGTCGTCCGGCGAGACGACATTGTCGGGCAATTCACGGTTTAGGTCGTCAAACGTCAGGTACTTCTTGTCGCCACCCAACTCGAGCAGGCGTTCCATGACGTCGTCGCGATCCTTGTCTTCCATAGGTCTTAGGGGCAACTGGCTTTAACCAGTGGGTCTCAAGGTCTTACTTCGCGGTCACTTCCCGCGCGGGTTGCAGCATCAACTGCCGCTGGGTATCGAGCTCTATGCGTTCGGTCACTAGTCTGACCATTTTTTCGTGGTCGTTTTCCCGCTCTGCTGTTACCAGCTCCAGTTTCACCTCTTCAATGCGCTGCTCAATCTTCATACGCCGAAAAGTTGAGACGCATTCTTCGGCGACGTAGTGCTCGTTTGAACCGTGCAGCGAAGAATTCATCATGACCATCGGCACCACACTCGCGGCAAACTCGTCGCCCTCGGTCTTCTGCATCAACGCGTCGAAGTCAATTTCCGTGCCTTCACGGTCGAGCGCCAGCAATGCTTCGAAAAGCGGCGCCGTGGCCAGATCCTCATAGTCTTCTTTTTTCAACATCGGCAGGACCTGGTGTCGCAGATTTGCATCAGCCAGCAGCAACCCGAGCAGACGCTGCTCCGCGGCGCTGACCTTCTTCTGTTTGGTAACCACGTGCACGGCGCTGGACCGTGTAGGCCGGTTGTCGCGCACTACCTGCCATAACTCTCGCCGCCACGCGGACGTGTTGACGTTTTCACGATCGATTCCCAAAGAATCCATCGCCATGTCGAAATACTCGCGCTTCTGAATGCGACTGTTAACCGCCCGTATGTAAGGGAGAACTTCTTCGACCGCTTCAGCTTTGTCCGCAGGCCGGTGCAGGCTGCGATCGCGTAAAGCGTTTTCGATCACGAATTGTATGTGTGGTTGTGCCTGTGCTCGTCGCCGCTGATACTCAGTTACGCCAAACTTTCGAATGAACTCGTCGGGATCTGCGTTGTCGGGGAGTACGAGCACCTTCACTTCAATATCCTCGGCGAGGAGGATCTCGATCGACTTCTTGGCTGCTTGTACGCCCGCGCGGTCGCCATCATAGTTGACTACCACTTTGCGCGCAAACCTACTTAGAAGCTTCGCCTGTTCCGCAGTCAATGCTGTTCCTAAACTCGCAACGACGTTGCGCACGCCGGCTTGATACGGAACGATCAGATCGAGAAATCCTTCGACGAGAATGGCGAATCCCTGGCGGCGAATCTCATCACGCGTGAGGTTCAGTCCGAAAAGATTTCGCCCTTTGACGTAAGCGGCCGTCTCCGGTGAGTTGATGTACTTGGCGTTATCGTCGGGCTTCAACGCGCGGCCGCCAAATGCAATTGGGCGGCCTTGAACGTCCAACACCGGAAACATCAAACGCCCGCGAAAACGATCGTAATAACCGGAGCCTTCTTCCTTCTTTACCACCAACCCGCTGCGCTCGATCTGTTGTTGCGTGGCGCCTTTCTGGCGCAGGTACGACGAGAGCGCTTCCCAACTGTCGGGCGCGTAACCGAGGCGAAAAGTTTTCTGTGTTTCCGCGGTCAGTTCGCGTTGGACCAGGTACTCGCGCGCGACACTCGCCTCTTTGCTCGACTCGAGTTGCTGTTGCCACCAATCCAGCGCCCACGAGTTGAGTTGAATAACGTCGTCGGCTTCCTGCCGCCGCGCTTCGAAACGACCATCGTCGACCATCTTTGGCAACGGCATACCGATCTTGTCGGCGACGATCCGGATCGCTTCGGGAAAGCTGACGCGCTCGATCTCCATCACGAAGTTGAAAACCGATCCGCCTTTGTGACAGCCGAAGCAGAAGAAGATCTCTTTGGTAGGACTGACGGAAAACGACGGTGTTTTCTCTTTGTGAAACGGGCAGCACGCCATCCAGTTTGCGCCCTTCTTCTTGAGCTGCACGTAGTCCTGAATGACGCGGACGATGTCGGCTTGACGTTTGAGATCGTCGATGAATGTTTGGGGGTAACGCATTCTTTCTAAGCTGAATCATCCACAGATTACGCCGATACCCGGAAGGGCAATCTGCGTAATCTGCGGATGGATTTATTGTCTCAACTCGACGAGAGTTGCACCAGTACCGCCCTGATCGGGTGGGGCGGCAACGAAACGAGCGACGTGAGGATGATCTCCCAAAAGGCCCGCGATCGCGCGTCGCAACGCGCCGGTGCCGTGGCCATGAACGATTCGCACCTGGCTCAGGCTGGCGAGCGATGCTTCGTCGAGAAACTTATCGACCGCGTCGACGGCTTCATCAGTCGTCCGACCGATGACGTTCAACTCGGATTGCACCTTCTGCTCCGTCGCTGCGAGATGAACTTCCGTGCCGGATGAGCGGCGCAGTTTTTCCAGTTTGCCTTGCGCCGGTTTCGCTGCCGGTTGTTGTTCGACGAGCTCCAGGTTTTCCAGTTTTTCTCGAAAGCGCAGCGCCTTCACCCGCACCTCGGCGTAACCGTCTTTGATCTGGTCCACGATCCCGACCGAGCCGAACGACAGCAGTTTGACTTTGTCGCCGACGACGATCTCACGCGGCGTGGCCGTGACGTAGTGAACAGGTTCTTCGGCAGAAGATGATTCAGTTCCTTGAGGAGTTACGGTCTGCCCGTCACGCACAATGCGAACGCCAGAGGAAGGGAGATCAAAACCGGACGGCGATTGAGATTGGGACCGTATTTCTGCAACTGATTTCGCCGCGCTTTGCGCCGCACGCTTCATCTCTGCCACGTGGCGTTGCGCTTCACGTTCCGCCCGCACTCGTTCGGCGCGATCCGCGATCTTCCCAACCAGTTCGCGTCCTCGTTTTTCGAGCTCGGCGACCATACGTTGGGCCACCTGCTCAAACGTCGCCTGCCGTTCACGCTCGCGTTTTGCCGCTTCCTTGTCGAGCGACGCAAACTTCTCCGCCACGGCCGTGCGTTCTTCTTCCAACGCGACCCGCAACGCCTCCGCGCCTTCGGCTTCACGCTTGATGCGACGCAAGTACTCCGTCGCTTGCAGCGATGAATCTTTCACCGCCCCAACAGCCCGATCGACAATCGTCCTGGGAACACCGAATCGCCGAGCAATTTCTAAACCCGACGAAGCACCCGCAACACCGACAATCAAGCGATACGTCGGTTGCAACGTCTTTTCGTTGAACTCAACGCTCGCATTCAGCACGCCCGTTTCGTTGCCCGCGTACATCTTCAAGCCGCTGTAGTGCGTCGTCGCAATTACGTGCGCATTGCACACCCGCCGAAAATGATCCACGACGGCAACACCAAGCGCCGATCCCTCTTCCGGATCGGTTCCCGTTCCAACTTCATCGAGCAGCACGAGCGCGGGCGGTTCACACAGCTCGATCATGCGCGCGATGTTGGCGACGTGCGATGTGAACGTTGAAAGATTTGCGGCGATTGATTGATGGTCGCCGATGTCTGCCAGCACGCTCGCGTAGAAAGGAACGCGGCCAAATTCGGCGGGTATCGAAACACCTGATAAGGCCATCAACGCCAGCAAGCCCGTGGTTTTCAACACGACCGTTTTGCCGCCCGCGTTTGCGCCCGAGATGATCATCGCGTTGTTCTCGTCGTCCAGCGCGAAGGACACCGGAACAACGGCGCCTCCGCTCGCTCGCAGGTTCTCTTCGAGGAGCGGGTGACGCGCTTCGACCAGTTCTAACGTGGCGCTCGCTTCGATCTTCGGAATCGAACAGCGAAACTGCCGGTGAAACACGGCCTTCGCGTTGACGAAATCCAACTCCGCAACAGCCGTCGCAGCCATTTCGATGGCCGGCAACTGCGCGCGCAAATCCTCGCTCAGGCCGAAAAGTATCTTCGCGATCTCCCGCGCTTCGGCTTCGTGCAGACCTTGCAGCTCGTTGTTTGCTTCGATCGTTTCCAGCGGCTCGATGAAAGCGGTTGCGCCCGACGAGGAATAACCGTGAGCCACGCCTTGCACGCGCCCGCGATGATCCGCCTTCACCGGGATCACGAAACGATCGTTGCGAATCGTGACCAGTTCATCCTGAATCGCCTCGGACGAACGGCGCATTACTCTTTCCAAGGAACGCGTGATGCGCGAGCGCAGCGCTGAAATTTCGTGCCGAATCTGCGCGAGCTCCGGACTGGCGCGATCGTCGAGCTCTCCGGTCGGCAGGATTTTGTTACTGATGCGCGCGACGAGACTGTTCAGATCTCGCGGCAGCTCTGCGACGAGTTGCCAGAGGACGGGTGCGTTGTCGCGCTCGGCAAGAACCGCGGCGCGTGCGGACATCGCCTGTTCGCACAAACGCCCGGTTTGCAGAATTGCGAGCGGATCGAGCGCGGCGCCTTCCACGCGCAACCGCGCGATCGTTTCGTCCGGATCGCTGAAACCACTGAAAGACCAGTTGACGCCGCGCCCGCGCAACGTCACACACTCGGCCAGCGCAGCGAGCTCGCGTTGCAACTGCGCGACGCT
>DASUOZ010000674.1:0-2544 GCA_036276375.1 Pyrinomonadaceae bacterium
ACCGCGTTTACCAACCACAATTTCAACGTGTCGGCAGGTGGCGCGCCGGAGCGCATCACCGCCGCGTACGTTTCCACGAACCTGTTTTCGCTGTTGGAAGCGACGCCAATTGCGGGGCGAACATTTGCTGCGAACGATGCCGGCGCACGCGTGGTGGTTTTGAATTATGGCTACTGGCAAACGCGTTTCGGCGGTTCGCCAGAGGTCATCAAGCAACGACTACTGCTCGATAACGAGAGTTATACCGTTGTCGGGGTGATGCCGCAGTCGTTCAGTTTTCCGCACGCGAGTTTCAGAGGCAGCGAGCCGGCGGACATGTGGGTGCCATTGTCTTACACGGGCGAGGACGTGGCCGCCCGACGTGGTCCGTATTTTCTCAATGTGATTGGACGTCTCGCGCCGGGTGTAACGCTGGAGCAGGCGCGTTCACAGATGGACACGTTGGGCCGGCGCTTCGAACGCGAACTGCGTGGTTACCGTGGGCCAAACGGCGAGGACGGCGGTTGGCGCATCACCGTAACGCCGTTACTGGAAGAGATCGTCGGCAGTAGCCGCCGCGCCCTGGTGGTGCTGCTTTTTTCCGTCGGATTGCTGTTGCTGATCGCGTGCGCAAACGTGGCGAACCTGCTGCTGATGCGCGGCGCGAAGAGACGAAAAGAACTGGCCGTTCGGGCGGCTTTGGGCGCGAGCCGTTGGCGCATCGTAAGACAACTCGTTGTAGAGAGCGCGCTTTTGACGTTGTTTGGTGCGGCGCTTGGGCTGGTCTTCGCCGGCTGGGGAATCGATCTACTGCGGGCGCTTGGACCAGGCATCCTGCCGCGGGCACAGGAGTTGGCAATCGATGTTCGCGTCTTTGTCTTTGCTGTTGCGACAGCACTGTTCATCAGCCTTGTGTTTGGTCTCATTCCGTTGCGACAAGTGGCGAAACTCGATCTGCGCGAGTCGCTGAATCGGCTCGGCCAGCGCGGTACGGAACGACCCGGACGATGGTCGGACGTACTCGTCGTGGCGGAAGTGTCGCTGGCGTTGTTACTGCTGGTTGGGTCGGGACTGCTCGTGAAGAGTTTGCTCAATTTGCAACGCGTCGATCCTGGACTGGAGACGGAGAACCTGGTCAGCTTCGAAATCGATCTGTCAGCGGCCGCGTATCGAGAAGCCGGTCAGGTAGCGAACTTCTATCGCGAGCTGGGCGAAAGGATTGAAAACAGGCCCGGCGTGGAATCGGTAACTTTCAGCACTCAACAGCCGCTCAGCGGCAACGCGCGCAATGACCCGTTTGCGATCGAGGGACGGCCTCTGGACCCGGCGAGCCTAACGACCGCGGGTTGGCAACTCGCCGGCCCGAATTACCTGCAAACGCTCGGCATTCCGCTCATCAACGGCCGCGATTTCAACGCGCAAGACACGGCGCCGGGCGCGCCCGCGGTCGCGATCATTAACGAAAAGATGGCCGCGCGTTATTGGCCCGGTGAAGACCCGATCGGCCGGCGTATCACACTCGGACTGCCACGGCCTGACAATCCGTGGTTCACGATCGTCGGAGTTGCGAAAGACACGCCGCATCGGGCGTTGGATTCGCAGCCGGAACCTGACTGGTTTCTGTCGCAGACTGTCGCGCCACAGCGACATCGCTACGTGTTGGTTCGCAGCGTTCTCCCAACATCAACGTTAACAACTGCCATGCGCAGCGAACTTGCGGCGATCGATCCGCAGCAACCGTTGACGAGTGTCAGGACAATGGCGGAAGTGGTTGCGGCGACCACCGCGCCACGCCGCTTCAACACGCTCGTGCTGGGAATGTTTTCGGCTATCGCACTGCTGTTGGCTACGCTGGGAATCTACAGCGTAATTTCTTATGCGACTACGTTACGGACCAAAGAGATTGGCGTCCGCGTGGCGCTCGGCGCTCGCAAGCGCTCGATCCTGCTGCTCGTTGGTAAGAAGGGAATGACGCTCGCGTTAATTGGCGCGAGTCTGGGAAGTGGCGCGGCTCTCGTTCTGGCACGATTGATGTCGAGTTTGCTGTTCGGTGTCTCGACGTCAGATCCTTTCGTCTACGTGACGGCCCTACTTTTATGTCTTGCCGCTGCGGCTATCGCTTGTCTGTTTCCGGCACGGCGAGCGACTAACGTGGACCCGCTCGTGTCGTTACGCTTCGAGTAAACCTTCTGCAAGGGGAAGAAAATGTTAAAGGACATTCGTTATGGTCTGCGGAGTCTGATCAAACACCCGACGTTTACGGCCGTCTGTATCGTGACGCTCGCGCTCGGCATCGGTGCTAACACCGCGATCTTTACCGTGGTGAACGCGGTCGTGCTGCGGCCGCTGCCGTTTCAGGACGGGGATCGACTCGCTGTCGTATGGACCACGAAAGATACAAACCAGGAACAGCCGCTTTCGTTTGCCGATTACAACGATCTGAAAAACCAAACGAAAACCTTTAGCGCGGTGGGCGCGGCGTCGCCGCTCTGGAGTTTTACGTTGACGGGCGGAGGCGAACCGGAACCGTTGCAGGGCATGTACGTGTCCGCGAATTTGTTTGAG
>DASUOZ010000675.1:0-3191 GCA_036276375.1 Pyrinomonadaceae bacterium
GGCGCGCTTGAAGAAGTACTTGCGTCACACGCCGACGTGGCGGAGTGCGCGGTGATCGGAGTTGAGGACGAGTTGAAGGGTGAGGTGCCGCTCGGACTGGTCGTCCTGAAACTCGGCGTTGGACGTTCACCGGAAGAGATCGTTGCGGAGTTGGTCCAACTGGTGCGCGAGAAGATTGGACCAGTTGCGTCGTTCAAGGTGGCAACGGTTGTTAATCGCCTTCCGAAAACACGATCAGGCAAGATCGTACGCGGAACGATCAAGAAGATCGCGGACGGTGAGGAATACCGCATCCCGCCGACGATCGAGGACGCCACCGTACTCGACGAAATTAAAACCAACCTCAACGTGATCGGTTATCCGCGCGCTGAAAAGATCGCCGAATGATTCATCCCCGCTGGTGGTCGGCGCCATCGTCTCACCGGCTTCATGCGAGCTGGTGAGCGGCGCCATTCTCAACGGCTTCATCCGCGCTTTTGATCGTTCTTTATCCCTGTCCCCTCGGTCACGCGTTAGCGACTCGCCCGTTCAAAGCTGCCCCCCTTCAGCGCTCACACGAACTCTTCTTCTATCTTCGGCTGCAACTTTTTGAGACGAATTCGCTCCGCAGCCCAGACAAACAGCGCGCCCACCCCGAACATCAACACGCCGGGCGGCACCACAAGCACCGCCACCTGCAAAGGCCAATTCGGGCTGTCGCGGATTCCCTGCCCACACCCGATCACGCCACCGGTTTCAACCAACCAGACAAGAACGACTGACAGAAAGAACGCGCTGAAAAACATCACCAGCACACAAAACGTCTGTACGATTCGATAACCTCCGATTCTCATACACACGCCTTTGGCAACAAGCATTCCACTTCGAAATCACAAGACTCGCGTGACTATTCGGCAGTTCTTCTCATTTGCACACACTCGTGGCGCAATCAACTTCCGACAGACGTCGGCCGTTGCATAGACGTAGCACTGGTTGTCTATCTGGAAATCGTGTATATGAAGGCTGACTCGGTAAGTGACATATGACACGACGAAACATCGCTTTATTAAGCAGCCTCTTCCTGATCGCGCTGACACTCGTCATGGTTATGGGCAGGACGTACAGACCGGCGCCGCAGGATGAATACACCCAACCGTTCCCGGCGTTTCGCATCGTCGACAATCTCTACTACGTCGGCAGCAAAGGATCGGCAGTTTACCTGGTCACCACGTCACAGGGACACATTCTGATCAACAGCAACGTCGAAGCCGGTGTCCCGCTCATTCGCTCGAGCGTCGAATCGCTGGGCTTCAAGTTCAGCGACATCAAGATTCTGCTAATCAGCCACGCGCACTGGGACCACAACGCGGGCGCCGCGGCGATCAAAAAACTCACCGGCGCGAAATACATGGTGATGGAAGCGGACGTGCCTGTCGTCGAGTCAGGCGGTAAGAGTGATTTTCACTACGGCACGGATCCGGAAGCTCATTACCCGGCGACAACCGTCGATCGCATTTTGCGCGACGGCGATGAGGTCAAACTCGGAGACGCCGTGCTGAAGGCGCACCTGACGCCGGGCCACACCAGAGGCTGCACTACCTGGACCATGAAAGTGAAAGACGGGTCGCGAACCCGCGACGCCGTGATCGTTGGCAGCCCAAACGTTAATCCCGGATACAAACTCGTCGGCAACAACGTCTATCCCAAAATGGCCGGCGATTTCGAAAAAACGTTCGCGGTGCTGAAGTCGTTGCCCGTCGACTACTTCCTCGGCGCTCATGGAAGCTACTTCGATATGGAATCAAAATACGCGAAGCTGAAGGCCGAAGGTTCAGCCGTTTTTATCGATCCGGAAGGCTACAAGAATTACGTTGCGGATCGAGAGCAGGCATTCCGTCGCGAGTTAGGGAAACAAAAGTCTGAGGCGAAATGAAACGAACACTGCTGCTTTCACTGGTCCTCTTCTTAGCTACCACTGCCGCCTACCCTCAGAAGGTCACCACGATCCTCGGTGACGCCTGGGTCGGCATCGTGGTAACAGCAGATGAAACCACTCGAGAGATCAAGCTGCGCCATCCCGATCCGTTAAAGAAAGATACGTTCTCCGGCTTTCTCCAGGACGATTACAAAGTCAGATTAAAGGACGGCAGCTGGCGCTTTTTACAAATGTCCGAGATTGAGCCCGGCGCGCGCATCAGAGTCTTCTACAAAAGCAAGACCCGCGACGCCGGCGGACAAAAGGTGAAGGTCTTCAGCATTCACCGGGTCGACTTTCTCGGCATCGATAAATACGACATGTTGCGAGAGGCGTTGAATGTGCCGCCTTCAACTCCAGTCGCCGCTAACGACGGCTCAAAGCTCCCGCCTGCAAATCCTCTGAGACTATTTCTGTCGATACAACAGCCAAACCTCAAGCAACACTTTATCGAGTGGGTCGCTGACTGGAACAACCGCGAAGGTACAAAGCACCGCCGGATCGAAATCGTCACGGAACTCTCAAACTCGGATGCCTCGCTGGTCTCCTTTTGGGGCCGTGATGACTTAGTAGCGCTGTTTCCAATCCTGGCGGGCACTGGATCCGGCGAAGTGGAGGAGAATTATCCGGCCAGCATTTACCTCGTCACAAAGGAGAGCGACACGGTAAAAGTACTCTGGGAAAAATTCATCTTCATGCCGCGCGAGGAGTTGCCGGCTCCAGCACGACTCGACAAAGAGATCGAAAAAATGTTGAAAGCGGCGAAGAAGTAAATATCGACTGCGCCATGCGCCGCACACCGACAACCATCGCATTTCTGATCGGCATACTTGAGCTGGTCCATGGCGTTCCGGCGCAATCGACGACGCCAACAGTCAACCTCGCTTTCGAAATTCACACGGACCAGAAATTTCGCGCAAGCGTTCGACGTGGGTAAGCGACCTTGCAGCGGCTTGAAACGGTTGCCTTGACGTGTCTCTACATATATCCGTTCCTTACATTTGAAAATTTGTATTGACATGGACCACGGTCGGGCGTAGACTGCCGCGCACTCCCCGATTCTCACTAACCATTAACCAAGAGCTCCCCCAACTCTAAACCGGACACAAGGAGCAAATATGTTGCGAATGTCGAAGAGCCTCGCACTGGGTGGCGTGTGTCTTGTGGTCATCGCCGGCGTTACGAGTGCGGTGGTCTTGAGATCTCGTACCGCAAGCGACTCGTCGTCACACATTTC
>DASUOZ010000676.1:0-3624 GCA_036276375.1 Pyrinomonadaceae bacterium
TTTCGCCCGAAATGCTCAGTGCGTTGGAAGGCTTTGAAAACGTGGTGTCGCACACGCCGCGGACCATCGACTTCCTGATGCGCGAAGGTGAGTTGCTCTTTTCGGACAACCTGCGCACGATTCACGCGCGCACGCCGATCAGCAGCGGCACGGCCTCGGATCGTTTAATGATACGCAGTTGGATCAGAAGGGGATAACAAATGGAGCTCAGTGCTTTAGTAGGCACGTGGATTAATTCAAATCCTGATACACATAGCGTGGCGCTCGTGAAAGCTACGGAATCGAATGGGCGACTCCGCGTGCAGGTCTCAGCAGCCGGCGCCGGCGGATTGCTCGACTGGGGCTCGGTCGACGCCGAAGTGTTTGCCGCGACTCCCGATTCGCACGCCGGCGCCGGTTTTACGTGTCGTTACGAGTTCGCGCACGGCGAGACACGATTGCAGGGCATGATCATGAAAGGCCTGCTGGTCCTAGCCCAATTTCATTCGTTCAATGACAACTCGGAACACGAAAACTTCTTTTTGCGCGAGTACTTCGCGGCGACTCACGATCGGTTTCTCAAATGACAACATCCGGAAATCCAGCTAGCGTTTTAGGCCGTTGGTTGAACACAAACCGCGACACTCGTGGCATCGCCGAGTGCGTCGTCACGCGCGACGGAGACGACTTCGTGGTGAGCATCACGGGCGTTGGTGACGACGAGCCCGATCCGTGGCCCAAGTCTCGCGCGAAGGTGTTCGCCAATCTCGAAGAGGAAGCCGGGCAACGCACGGTGGCGCTGACGGCGACGTTCACCCTCGGTTATATGACCGCGGAAACTCACATGCGCGTGAACAAGGGCGTGTTCGTCATCGTGCTGTACGTCATCTGGCACGACGGCAGCGGCCGCTCGAATTATCTCAACCGCGAGTTCTTTTACCGTTCCGAGTAGTCGGGTGTTCCGTGGGCTTTCTTTCAACGAAAACGGGGCAGTTTACCTACTTCGCTCAGCAACTCGGTGAATCAAACTGGCGCGGGAAGAACGTTCTCGATTTTGGCGGAAACGTCGGCAACATCCTGCGCGATCCAAATTGCACGATCGATCACGAGCGTTACTGGTGCATCGACGTCGTACCCGAGTCGATCGAGCAGGGAAAGGCGGAGTTTCCGGAAGCGCATTGGGTTTTTTACGATCGCTATTGTTTTTACTTCAATCCGTTCGGAGTCAAGGATTTAGATCTTCCTGACTTAGACCAAACCTTTGACGCCGTTGTCGCCTACTCAGTCTTTACGAATACGCCACGCGCGGACATGTTTCAGTTGATCCCACAGTTGCAAGACAAGTTGGCGCCGGGCGGCGCGCTCGCGTTCACCTTCATCGATCCGCATTACCACTCGTGGCCGGATCGTTACCCGTCAAACAACCTCGTCTGGCGACTGGAGCGCGAGATCTTCCTCGAAGGACAGAAGGGCAATACGCTCGACATCGACATCCCGGCGCTGAGCGAAAGAGCCAAAGATGCCGATTGGTTCGTGCTCGTAAACGGTGAGGATTTGTATTTGGAAACCGACGACGTACCGGATTACGAGCCGAAACGGCAGCGGACGTATCACACGTTCTACACCGTTGATTACGTGCGGTCGTTGTATCCGTCAGCAACGATCAGGCCACCGGCTAACGACGAGATGCAGCACTGCTGCGTGATCAGGAAAGAGTTCTGATGGACTTCGAGCCACTCACTTCCGAGCAGCGACGCGCGTTTGCGGACGACGGCTTTCTCGTTGTGCCCAAGGCGCTCGATCGCGCAACGGTGGAGCGGTTGCTCAACGAAAC
Source organism: Pyrinomonadaceae bacterium (assembly GCA_036276375.1). Classification (GTDB taxonomy): domain Bacteria; phylum Acidobacteriota; class Blastocatellia; order Pyrinomonadales; family Pyrinomonadaceae; genus PSRF01. Next base: position 1,814 of record DASUOZ010000676.1, read on the forward strand.
TGATCGTCTGGCTGAAGCGTTTTTGCGCAAACCCGTAGTCGAGGGCAAGCCCGAATACAACCATCTCGATCTGCGCCGCGGTTTGTTGCGCGAGAAAGCGTTGTTTGCGCTGGTGACAAACTCGACCACCGTTCCGCTCGTCGTGCAGTTGCTTGGTCCAAACATTCACCTGCACTCCACGTCCATCATTTACAAACGGCCGGAGACTCGCGACGCGCCCGTGTTTCGTCGCGGCTGGCATCGCGATATCCGCATGGCCCGCGATCTCGGCCATCAGGGATTACCGCTGGCCGGCGTCAAGATTTGCTACTGCCTCACAGACTTCGAGCAGCCAAACTCCGGTATGACGTTGATGGCGCGCGGTACTCATTTACGCGCCGAGCCTCTGCGAATTCCGAAGGGCAGGGTCGATCCGATCGACGCCGAGGTATGCGATCTGCAACTCAAAGCGGGCGACGCGTTGTTTTTCGAGCATCGCATTTTTCATACGGCGGCCCCGAACCGCAGCGAGCGAACTTCGAAAGTGGTGATCTACGGCTACTCCTATCGCTGGATGCGTCCGGAGGTTTATCTCGAGTCGCCTGATGAGGAACAACTGGTCCAAAGCGATCCGATCACGCGGCAACTGCTCGGCGGCTATCGCGACGTCGATGCGCCGCCGTGGGCGCTCGATCGCTGGGCCAAAAAACACGGTGTCTCGCGGTCCGCAATTTCCTGGACCACCGAGGCTTAACGAACGATGTCACTACACGACGTACATCGGTTGAGCGACGGCGCGAGAAGCGTCTTTGCGCCCACCAGCTCGTTTCCGTGGAATCTCGTTTCAACGCGGCGAACGCAGTTTCCCTACTTCGATGAGCTGTTGGGCCGGCCGGTGTGGAAAGGCCGCAAAATACTCGACTTCGGCGGCAACATCGGCACTTTTCTGGAAAGCGCGGATGGCAACATGGACCCGGAAGACTATTGGTGCGTCGACATCAACCCGGCGGTGATTGCGCAGGGCCGTGAGTTGTATCCGCGCGCGCATTTCGTGCACTTCAATCGCTACAACTCGCAATACAACTCGCACGGCATTCGTAACCTGCCGATTCCCGATTGCGGCGTGAAGTTTGATTTCATTCTCGGCTTTTCCGTTTTCACTCACGTCGATGAAACGGAGATGGTGGAGTTGGTGGGCTCGTTGCGTCAGATGTTGTCGGCGGACGGCGTGCTGGCGTTCACGTTTCTGGAGCCTCACTATGATCGCTCGCTGTCTGATCCGTCGTTACCGCGCGGCTCGACAGTACTTTGGAATCTTGGTCCTCGCGAAAACTACGCGGTCGTCAAAGCCGCGCGCTGGTTTGTCCTGATCGACAATCGGATTTACCTCGAACCGGGCGATGCGCTTTGTCACCAGAGCCGCACCGGCAAGCCGCTCGAATCGTTCGTTTCGTTTTTCACTGCCGCACACATGAGGTCGCTGTTTCCCGGCGCGGAGATACATCCGCCGGCGCAGCGTGAATGGCAACACTGCTGCGTGTTGCGCAATTCGTAAAGATGAATCTGAAGTTTCACTGGATGCTGCCGAAAGGTGGCGAAGTAAAGCTGGATGGGCGGCAAACACCGCTCGAGGCGGCGCGCTATCGCATCGAGTCGATGTCGACGACTTCGCCCGCGCCAAAGCCTGATTTGCAGGGTTGGACGCACTTCGCGCGACACGCTGAGGACGCGGGAATCGAGTCGGTGCTGATCTCGTTTAGTCGTTACGAGCCGGATCCGTTTCTGGTGAGTTGTGCGTTGGGCCAGGCGGTGAAGAAGTTGAAGTTCATCAT
>DASUOZ010000677.1:0-3535 GCA_036276375.1 Pyrinomonadaceae bacterium
TTCCTCCACAGCTTTCGTTCCAACACTGGTCTTCCAGGAAAAATGTATTGGCAGTTCCAGCGTATTATCGAAATCACCATCGCTAAAGGTTATGCGATTGGTTTCCAATTTGTAGATCCAACCAGACGGTGGTGAGCAATCGTCTAGTGATGATTCAATTATTGTTCTATCTGTTACTGAACAAGCATAGGAGCTCACAGCTGCGGAAAGCAGAAAGCAAACGCCCAGAAGAAGGACGTCCAACATGACGGCCAAGAGTCTGGACATGATAAACCTCCATTAGACGCCGGTTAACTTTATTGTAAGGAGACGTGGGTCGTATTAAAACTGAAAGGTTTCGAGAATACTTATAATCTTATCTCTGTGTTTCGCTGCATCAGAGAAGTTTCCTTCCTGAATCTCATCCTTGATTTCATTGAGCCGGTTTAAGGATTCGCGTCGCGCGTTTTGATAACCATCTTCGAAGTCTGAAGATTTTCCTTTAGTGGACCACCTACCCATCTCGGCTTCGCATTGAACTATTGCCGCTTTATGATCGGCAGCAAGGGTCGGTGGTAGTTGGCGCAAGCATGGCAATAGATGGCCGGCATAGTCACGAACGCCCGACCAATTTTCTCTCAACCGAAAAGCAGAAATTGCTTGGCCGTCAGTGGTCCCGTCGGCAAAGAGAACTCCGGTTACCGTAAACTCCCGAGCCGAGGTGCTGAAGCTAGGGCTGCCCAGTGGAATGATTTGACTTTCTATGGCGTTAGGCAGGAATGCCGTTTCCGAGAAGTAGTAACTTCTTGTGACCCAGCCCTTACCGCTCCCAACGCTATACGCCTTGATGGTTTTAGACGACGTGTTCTGTAGCGAAACATTCAAAATCGGACTCTTTCCGATGGCAGTTCGTTGCAGCGCGACGACACGAATAGCGGATGTTCCGCTGGTCACCAGGGGCAGATCCTCTTGACCTGATATCGCCACAGGTACTTTTCCTGAGGTCCCGATGACAGTCCCTACCACTACTCCAAGCAGCAAAACAATTATTAGAGAGACAGCAAAGCGTCGACTTCTTAAGCGTTGAGGAAATCTGGTCATATCGCCTCCGTGTTGAGACGAGGGACGAATTGGACACGTGGGTTGAGTAGCCCCTGGGGAGTACTTGTTATGGGGCAAACCGTACTCCCAATTTTCCGGCGATTCAATAAAAAAACTTGGATTTGTAGAGTCTGGAATTGAGTCAACTTAACGCCGGCCGTGCGCGATCTTTACTGCTTCGGGGAGGCTGCGGAGGCGTAGCATGGCGAGGACGCCGAGAAAGGGACCGGGCGCCAGGATCATGAAGGCGTAGCGCCAGCTAACGACGTCAACTACTTTCGGAATGAGCTCGATCGAGATCGTCGTCAAGAGAAAACCGATGCACATCTGCAACGTCAACGCAGTGCCGATGTATTGCGGATCGCCGAGCTCCGTAACACACGATGAGAACTGCGCCGAATCAGCGACAACAGTCGCACCCCAGATCACCGCCAGCAGCAGCAACGGTAAAACACTCCCGCCGTAGAGAAACCCAACCAGCAAACAACAACTGCCACTGATCGCCATGGCCCACGACGTGACAACCGTCCGTCCCACACGATCGGCAATCAAACCCGCAACAACACATCCGAACGCGCCTGCCCCAATCACGAGAAAAGATCCCACCTCGGCAAAAATCGGATTTCCTCCCTGGACCGTAACGCTCGCGCGAATCATCACCGGAATCCAGATCCACATGGCGTAGAGCTCCCACATGTGCCCGAAATAGCCAAAGCTCGCGAGCCGCACGCCGCGATTCCTGAACACCTTCACGATCTGCGTAAGATCAAAACTCGCCGGCGGCAACGCGTGTGGACCATCAGATACAAACAGCAACACGATGAACCCGCCGATGATCGCAAGCAACGAAACGAACAACACGTTCAGACGCCAATTTGCGCTGCCGAGCGCGTTGACGAGATACGGCGTCGCCTTTCCCATCGTTAGTGCGCCAACCAAAACGCCCAGCGCCATGCCGCGGCGTTCCCGAAACCACGCTGCCATCAATTTCATTCCGGGTGGATAAACGCCAGCCAGACAAACTCCGGTCAGAAACCGAAGCACGATCGCGGTTTCAGGTTGATGTGCGTAGAGACCAAAGAACGCGTTGGTGAGTGCGCCGAGCAGCGCGCAGATGGCAAACAGATGTCGCGTGGTGATGATGTCAGCAAGGTTCAGCGTCGCGCTGAGCAACGTGCCCGCTACGAAACCGAGTTGGACGGCGATGGCCAGCCAACTGACCTGATTGCTGGAGAGGTTCCATTCACGCGAAAGCGCCGGCACGACGGCGGAGCCACTGAACCACAGCGCCATGCCAAACAATTCCGCGATGGATAGTAGGGTTAATGCACGCCACTGATTTGGTGTGCTCATGCGAGATCGAACAACAACACTTCCGCATCATCCTGCGCGCGAATACGAAGACTCGATTCACTGACGGCAATAACACCGTCGCCCTGATTCGCCTTTTCACCGTTGACCTCAACCGAACCGCGCGCCACCTGAATCCACGCGTAACGCTGCGGGTCGATCGGATGCTCGACTTCCGCGCCGGCCGGCACCACAGACGCAAACAGACTGACGTCCTGATGCACCTCGACCGAACCCTCGCGACCGTCTTCGGAAGCAATCAACCGCAAACGGCCACGCCGCTCGTCGTCGCTGAAAGCCTTCTGTTCGTAACCCGGTTCGAGCCCGATTGTATGCGGCAGAATCCAGATCTGAAGCAGGTGCACGCGCTCCTGGTCCGACGCGTTTTGTTCGCTGTGCCTGACGCCGGTGCCCGCGGTCATCCGCTGCACGTCGCCTGGGCGAATGACAGAACCATTCCCCATGCTGTCTTCGTGTTTCAACGCGCCTTCAAGAATATAGGTGATGATCTCCATGTCGCGGTGGCCGTGCTTGGGGAAACCGCGGCCGGCTCCGACGAAGTCTTCATTGATCACCCGCAGATTGCGAAAGCCCAGGTAACGCGGATCGTAATACTGATCGAACGAGAACGTGTGATAAGTATTCAACCACCCATGATCGAAATGCCCGCGCTCGTGCGAACGTCTAATCGTGATCATCGATCAGCCCTTCTTCGTGCCCGACAAAAACCGTGACCAGTTCGTTCAAACCTTCCGCATCCTGATCGTCAAACCTGCCGATCAGCGGACTATCGAGATCGAGCACACCCAACAACCGTTCGCCGTCAAACAAGGGCACGACGATCTCGGAGTTTGAAGCAACGTCGCAGGCGATGTGTCCCGGAAACTCGTGGACATTGGGCACGATAATGGTTTCGCACTGTTGCGCCGCCACGCCACACACGCCGTTGCCCAGCGGAATGCGCACACACGCGGGATTTCCCTGAAATGGACCAAGCACCAACTCTTCGCCGCGCAGAAAATAGAACCCGGCCCAGTTGACGTTCGGCAACGAGTTGAACAAAAGCGCGCGGAAGTTCGCGGCGTTGGCAATGAAGTCGTGTTCA
>DASUOZ010000678.1:0-3799 GCA_036276375.1 Pyrinomonadaceae bacterium
AAATAAGAACAGCGGCTCTCTCATCGTTTAGCGCCGCTAACGCCAAAGTCGCTATCAGACCGGAATTGCTCAAGGTGCGACCCGAACTGATCGCGCGACCGGAGCTTACGCCACGGCCGGGGATCCGTTTGCCTACGTCGCCGCTTCCGGCGCCGCCGCTTCCGGCGCCGCAACCCGGCGCGCCTCCGGTCGTGCCGCCGGCGCCGGCGGAGAACAGTTTTGCGAATCTTCCGTTTCCATCGCCGGGCGATCGCATCAAGGCCGACGACTTCAAGCGAATCTCGCAGAGCCTGATGTTGATTCACGACGCGTGGATGTTGTCGGCGTCACTACTCGGCCGCACGTTCGCTGAAGCCAAGCAGGCGCTCGTGTCGCAGCAGTATGAGATTCAGCGCGTGATGAGCGTGTTTGGCAACGAAGTGGCCCAACTCGACGATGCGTCACTAGACGGGCGCAAAGTGATTCAAGTCATACCGCTCGAGTTAGGCACGAAAGGTGTCGCCGTCGTTCTGACTGAAGCAGTCGAAACGCGACGCACCGTTCCAAACCTTATGAACCTGACTTATAGCGAGGCGTCAGAGAGATTGCAGGGCATTCTCGGCGACGTTTCGGTGCCGAGCAATCCGATGACGACGCAACAACTCGTCGGACTCTCACTAGACCAGGCCAAAGCCGTTACCGGCAAATAAATTAAGGAGAGAATCATGGCAATCAGTAGAAACATAACCATGGGGGCTATCGGAGCGGGACGCAAAGCAAGTGCAGATGGAGACCCTGCTCCTCCGCCGAAACCACCGGCAAGAGGCAGCGCTCTGGGACCGTTGGGAGCGATGACCGCGGGTGCTCCTTTATTCGCCGCCTCGCCCGCGGCGGTTGCGGCTCAACCTCCGCCCGGACAGCCGATCACCGAAGTACCCAGCGCGGGCGCGCCGGCAATGACGTTTCTGAATCCTGCCGCACTGGCTACCGCGGTCATTCCAGGGATTCGCGATGTAGGTATTCGTACGCCGCCGGTTTTTGAAATTCCGCCGCTCGTCTTTCGTCCGGTCGACAAGACCGCGACGCAGATCGCGCAAGGGGCGATGAATCAGTTGCGCGGCGCTGCTCCGGCCGTAATCCGGGAAGCAGTGAGCACTATCAAAAACAAGAACATCTCCGCGGGCGGTTTGCTCAACCATCTCGAACGCAGAACGCGAGTCGGCGAAGTGCTCAACGAGCTCGCAAACGACTGGAGCGCGGAAACGAAGCAGGACTTTGCCGAAGCGTTTCAAATGCCCAATAACGCTGACAAGCTGCCGGTGATGGATGCGATGGTGTCGATCGCGATCCTCAACGATCCGGATCTGAAAAACGAGTTGCTGGCGGAGAACACGAGGGAAGGATCGCAAGCCGACTTGCTCGAGAACCGGCGCATCGTTTGGCAGTGGCCGCAACCCGGAACGGCATTCACGCCGCCGTACCTGATCATGGTCGCGGTGGAACGCGAAGACACGTCGCAGGCGCAGAAAATCATTGATTCGATCATTGGAGATCTCGTCGACTTCCAGGGATTCAAGATCCCGACAGCGGCTGCAAACAAGCTGAGGTGATCTGAATGAAGCTCGAGTTGTTAGGTCTTGATGTCGGTTTTAAAGGGCTGCGTGGCTTCGCGATGATGGAGCCCATCGCCGCGTTGCGCCCGGAAATCCTGACGGTGGTCGCCAACCTTTCAGGTCTCTTCGATTTCGTTTCCCTGAAGCCCGGCGAGGAAACGCAGGTGGCGGTGTCGTTGCCGGTGCCGTTGAATGCAGACATCAAGACACTGAAGGCGAAGATCGAAATTCGCCCGGCGCCGGCTTCGGAAAAGCAGACGCTGCAACAAACGTCGACAGTTAAGGAAGGAACGGATCAACCGAAAGAGTACAAGGTTGATATCGAGCTTCCGGCGGTGCCGAGAAGTCTGACGTTGCGGCTTGATGGCGGAGAAGTGTTCTGGACGTCGAGCACGGCGGTCGTCGAAGGCGCGTTTGAGCTGCCGGATTTCGTCGAACAGGCAAATGCATATCTCGACAAACTACCGGCCGACACCGACAAAGTCGCACTGGTGTTTCTGGTTAAGTCTGATGGGCCGGGACAAGTGAAGATCTCGGTCGACCAGCAGTCGCTTGAATACTCGGTCATTCAAACCGAAGCGTGGCCCAATCCGCTGGACGAAACTATTCGCGTCGATCGCAATCTGCAACTCGAGTTTGGCAGTGTCGAACGCATTCCGCTGAGCGCTTTGGCGCGCAACCCTGACGGCAAACTTGCGCTGACGAAACTTACTGCCGATATCGGTGGCAGTTTTGGTGTGGAACGTCTGTTCACTAACGTTGCGGATCACGATGGGCGCGAGTTTGCCACGATCAGCAGCGACTACTCGCTCGCGCAGAGTTTCGTGCTGACGCCGGAAATTGTCGGCACTAACAAGCCGTTGCATGTGGCGGGTGTGTCGCTGTTGTTGCAGGTCGAAGCCAGGACGGAGCTGTACGTCGAGGTGCAGGCGGATGACGGCGGCGTGCCTTCGACGAAGCCGGCGTTGGCGAAGTCAAACCTGACGATCGAGCCGGAGAAAAAGACCACGCAATGGTTTCTGGCGCGGTTCGATCAGCCGGCTGACCTGAGTCTCGACACGGCTTACTGGATCGTGGTCAAGGGAATTCAGGGGAAGGCGTTGCTGGCCCTGGGTGGTCCATCCGAAGCATATCTCGACGCGGTGTTTGTTAATCGTGGCGGGCAGCTTTGGAAGACGTTCAGCCGGCGGAAAGCAGTCGTGAGCAATGCGCTCGTGCGACTCGTCTACGTGCCCGAGATCGATAACCGATCGGCGTCAGTGGAGATTGGGATTGAAGGGGTCGAGGAGTTGCAGCGAGTCGATCCCCAACAGGAGCCGCAAACGATTGCGCTGGAGGCACCGGCCGCGTTCAAAGTCGCGGAACCCGTGATTGTCATCAAGTCGCACGCGCAGGGAACGCTGACGCTGGCGAACGTGATTCAGGTGTACGAGTGAAGCCGCGCTTAGTTCTGGGAGAGGAGAGTAAGGAATGAGACCAGGCCATCTCAATGTTTTCGACGGGCTGCGCATGACGACGGAGCACATGAACTATCTGCAGGGGTCGTTTCACTCGGCGGTCCAGGACCTCCGAGGAATTCTGGGGCTGGGAGTCGTGCACAAGGGATTGGAAGTCGTTGTGGAAGGCAGCGCGGTTACGGTCCAACCGGGCCTGGCGTTTGACCAGCAGGGGAATCGGATCGTTTTGGACATGCCGGTGACCGTGGAAATGAATTTCGCGCCCGGCGAGGACACGAAGTACGTTTGCGTTAAATACGATCAGATCGAGGATGGTGAGGTTGAAGGGCGCTTTACGCTCGTGTGGGACAGTTGTGGCGTGGTTGTGCTGCCGGAGTTACCGGATGAAGTCGACAACCTCGTGCCGCTCGCGCGCGTCGATCGCGTTGGTGGGAATGGTCTGGTGGAAGTTCGGCGCATTCCTTCCGAACAATCCCCAAAATCCCCTGCTGAAACAGCCTCGCCCAAGCAAACCGTTCGAACAGTGGTGCGCCAGGGAATCGCGCGTCTCTCAAACACTCAGACCGAAGCGTCGATCGATCTCGATTTCGAACTGCTGAGTCTGTCCTGCTTTTCGACGACGGCGCACGGCGAAGCGACTTTCAACACGGATGGAGTTTCGCAGTTTGTAGTCACTGGATCGAAGTTGATCGAAGACGCCGTCGCTTGTGTCTACGTGGATCCGGAGTCAACGGAAATCCTCATCAAGGC
>DASUOZ010000679.1:0-2652 GCA_036276375.1 Pyrinomonadaceae bacterium
TGGATGCAGTTTCCTCGCACTTCGTGTGGCAGTCCGATTACCGCAGCTTCCGCAACCGCTTCATGGCTGACCAACGCGCTCTCGATTTCTGCGGTGCCCAGCCGGTAACCGCTGACTTTGATCACGTCGTCTACTCGACCAATCACCCAAACGTAACCATCTTCATCGATCCGCGCGGCGTCACCGGTAAGGTAGTACCCGGGAAAAGTGCTCCAGTATTGGCTCACATAGCGCTCGGGATCGTTGAAGATTGTGCGCAGCATTCCTGGCCACGGAGAGGTAAGCAGGAGTAGACCTTCAGTGTTCGGCGGTACCTGCTCCCCTTGATCGTTGACGATCTTGATTCCCACACCCGGCATCGGTCGTCCACACGATCCCGGTTTTATCGGCAGTGACGGCAAACCGGAAATCATGGGACGAGTGGTTTCCGTTTGCCACCACGAATCGACTACCGGGCATCGCTTTTGCCCGACCGTTTCATAGAACCATTCCCACGCGCTCGGGTTCAGAGGCTCGCCCGCTACTGACAGCAGGCGTAATGAATCGAGTTTACGCGCCAGGGGCCATTCCTTGCCGAAGCGCATCAAACCGCGAATACCAGTCGGGGCTGTATAAAACAGAGTGGCGCGATATCTTTCTATGATTTCCCACCAACGCCCGGGATTGGGCACGACGGGAGATCCTTCATACATGATCGTCGTGATGCCATGCAGCAGTGCGCCGTACAGCATGATCGAGTGGCCCACCAACCAACCCGCATCAGACGTACAGAAGAGAATGTCGTCTTCGCGAAGATCGAGAACGAGCGCCAGCGACGCGTGAAGATCTACGCAATACCCGCCGACTGTATGGACCACACCCTTGGGCGCGCCGGTCGAACCGGAGGTGTAGATTATGAAGAACGGATCTTCCGCGTCTAAGAGCTCCGTGGCGCAAGTGTCCGCCGCCGCATCGCTGGACATTACGTCGTGCCACCACTGATCACGAGTTTGGCGCCATTCGATGGGCTGGCCCGTACGCCGCACCACGATAGTCTTCTCGACGGACGGCGCATCCTGCAAAGCCGCATCCGCGATCTTTTTGAGTTCGATGATCTTGTTGTTGAGATAACCGCCGTCTGCTGTAATCACGAGACGCGCGCCGGCGTCTATAATCCGGCTGTGAAGAGCTTCCACAGAAAGACCACCATAAACGACTGTGTGAACAGCGCCAATTTTGGCACAGGCAAACATAGCGACCGCTTGCTCGGGAATCCGCGGCATGTAGATAACCACGCGATCACCCTTGCCGATGCCCAGCGACTTTAGGACATTCGCGAAACGACTGACTTCGCGGTCCAGGTTGCCGTAAGTCAGCCGGCGCTGATCGCCCGACTCGCTTTCCCAAATGATTGCGGTGTGGCCGCCGCGACCCGCGGCAACATGCCGGTCGATCGCGTTGAGAATCACATTCGTTTTACCGCCTACGAACCAGCGATAGAACGGCGCTTCACTCGAATCGAGCACTTGTTGAAACGGCTCAAACCAGTCGATGCCCGCGGCGGCTTCCGCCCAAAACGCCTGTGGGTCGGCCAACGAACGCTCGTATAGTTTCTGAAAATCTTCCGCAGTTGGATTGCTTGCGACACCGTCGGGTGGTGGAACAAGACCGGCCATGCCATAGGATGAGGTGGTAGGTTGCGTCATTCCTTTGTTCTCCATCTTTCGATCAAAGGGAGAGTTCACTCACGGTATCAAAACTACTTTGCCAAACTGATTTCGGTCCTCTAAAGCGCGATGCGCGGCCGCAGCTTCCGTCAGCGGCATTGAGCGATCGACCACAGCGCGCAATTGACCGCTCGCAAAAAACTTGAGCACCTCCAGTAGCTCGTGTTTGGCCCCCATGTAAGATCCAAGAACATTGAGGTGCCGAGCAAACAGATGCCGCAAGTCCATATTCGCCTTGTACCCGGTTGTTGCTCCACACGTCACCAGACGGCCATTCGTAGACAAGCTTAAAACGCTCTTTTCCCACGTCGAAACACCCGTGTGTTCCACTACCACATCGACACCGCGCTTGCCGGTCAAACGTCGAGCCTCGGCAGCAAAGTCCTGCTCGACGTAATTGATCACTTCGTCTGCGCCGAGGTCTTTCGCTTTGGCTAGTTTTTCTTCGGTACTGGCCGTCGCCAGCACGCGCGCGTTGAGTAGTTTGCCGATCTGAATCGCCGCGCTGCCGACACCGCTGCCGGCGGCATGGACCAACACGGTCTCACCGGGTTTCAGCCTGGCTCGCGTTACCAACATGTGCCATGCGGTAAGAAACACCAGCGGAATCGCCGCCGCGTCCACAAAACTCAGATCGCCGGGAATCGGCAGCACGTTCACCGAAGGCACGTTCAAGTATTCGGCGTACCCACCCGGACGCGCATAGCCGACGATGTGATAGAACCGACAGAGGTTATCGTGGCCGGACAAACACTGCTCGCAATGCATGCAGGAAACTCCAGGCGACACCAGCACGCGATCGCCTAGTGTCACATTCGCTACACCTTCGCCAACCTCCTTCACGACTCCGGATACGTCGTTTCCCAGAATGTGGGGAAACTGAAACTCTATTCCCGGAAGGCCACGCCTGACCCACAGGTCGAGATGATTAAGAGCACATGCTTTG
>DASUOZ010000680.1:0-7998 GCA_036276375.1 Pyrinomonadaceae bacterium
TTCAGCACATCCGCTTTCTGCGCGACGAGACGATGGAATCGGGGGAACGAGAAGTTGTCCGTCGACTCGCCACACTTCTGTTTCGCTTCCAGCAGTGAACCATAAAGACTCTTAACGATCTCAATCTCTTTATGCGGATCCCTGCAACTGATCGAAATCGGCTCGATTTCGGATTCGTCTCTTTTGACGTTGGCCCGGGCGGCCGAAGCCGGATCGCGACCTTCTTCACGTCCCTGCATCGTGCGGCGCCACAGTTCGCGAAACGCGTTGTAACGCGCCGCCAGCGAGTTGTAGCGGTAACGCTGTGCGTAAGTCAGTGAGCGGTCGTCGCCAAGCCGCTTCAGCAAGGTTTCGACGCGGCCCTTGGTGTCGTAAGGCGGGCGCTTCGCGGCGCCGTTGAAGAAGATGTCAAACTCGATTCTCAGCCGGCGAATGTCCTCCTCTAAACGAGTCAGTTGTTCGTCCGGAGTCGGCTGATTTTCACCTGTCGAATACTTGTTCTTGGCTTGTACCTGTAGTTTAGACCGCAGTAGCTTGTTCTGACGTAGTCCCACTTGGATTGTTCTCCGGAGCGGTGAAATTAGGGCGGGCCCGCGTTCGTACGACAAACCGCACGACAAACGCGAGTGAAGGCAGTCTATAATGCCCGCATGTCCGAGCGCAAGAAAATAGCTTCAAACCTCCGTCATGTGCCGTCAGTGGACCAGTTGCTGCGCACGGAGGTGGCGCGCCAACTCCGCGAATCGATTGGTTTGAAGCGTGTGACCGAGATCGCGCGAACAGTCACGAATGAAATCCGCTCTTTAATCCGACAAAATCCGATTGAAAATGGCCATTCCTCACAGGTGCTTCTCGCCGAAGCGGCACGGCGAATGGAGCAAATGGCCAGACAGGAAGCCGAAACCGGAATCAAGAAGGTGATCAACGCCACCGGCGTTCTGCTGCACACAAATCTCGGACGCGCGCCACTTTCACCGGCTGCACTCGCGGCGATCGCAGCAGCGGCGGGTCCCTGCAATCTCGAGTACGACGTCGCGACCGGCACACGCGGCAAACGCGGCGCGCGGGTTGAGTCGCTGTTGAAAGATCTCACTGGAGCCGAGGACGCACTCGTGGTGAACAACTGTGCCGCGGCGGCGTTGTTGATTCTTACGGTCCTGGCCGGAGACGGCGAAACGATCGTCTCGCGTGGCGAGTTAGTAGAGATCGGCGGCGACTTTCGCGTTCCTGACGTGATGGCGACCTCCGGTACCCGCCTGGTCGAAGTCGGGACGACCAATCGCACGCATCTCGAAGACTATCGCATCGCCATCAACCTGAACACGCGTCTGATCATGCGCGTGCATCCGTCGAACTATCGCATTGTCGGGTTTGCGAGTTCGCCAAGGTTGACTGAACTTTCCGCGCTCGCGCATGAGAACGATCTGCTGCTCTACGAAGACGCGGGCTCGGGCCTGTTGGTCGACGTGAGTGCGTTCGGCGTGGTTGATGAACCGACAGTCGGCGAGATCCTCGCGAGCGGCGCGGACGTGATCTCGTTCAGTGGCGACAAACTGCTGGGCTCCGCACAAGCCGGACTGATCGCCGGCAAACGCGCGATTGTCGAGCGCCTGCGTAAACATCCACTGTATCGCGCGCTACGCAGCGACAAACTCCGGCTCGCCGCGCTCGAAGCCACTCTCGCGGCCCACCAACGCGACCGAGCGTTTGCGGAAGTTCCCGTCCTGCAAATGCTCTCGTTGACTACAGCCGAAATCCAGCAACGCGCGGAAACGTTGATTGAACAGCTCGGTCCAACCGAGCTCAACCTGTCACTCGAACCGGGCGAATCAGCGGTCGGTGGCGGCACCGCACCCACGTCGAACATAAAAACCGTGCTGATCGCGATCACGCATCCGCGAAAATCCGCGGCGGAACTGGAGCACCAACTGCGCACCTGTTCACCTGCGGTCATAGCCCGAATCTCGAATGAAAGGGTAGTGCTCGACCTCCGCAGCGTCTCTGTCGATGATGTCCCTGCACTCAGCGCCGCCCTAAAAGGCCTGTAAACCAACACAACTTCACCGTAGATTTAACAATGACAGGCATTGTATAATCGGCGACGCGGCTTCTGGCTTGACGGGCCGCCCGACGAAATCTGACTCCTTCCAGGCGCGTCTCCAGCTCCTGGTTCCCTTGTTCCTGCTTGATCCGCTCCAAACCCGTCACGACCTACTTCTCTGCCACCGCACTCAGTCTCGGCGCGGGACTCGCCGGCTATTTCGGCTGGCGCTTCGGCATCCTGCCCGAACTGCTCGACCATCCGAAACTCCTGCCGCCGGTCGAAAAGTTTGAACTGCTGCTTGGTCCGATACCCGTTTCGGCGATCGTGCTCGCGGTGTGTTCTGTCGCGCTTGGCCTGACGCTTAACAGCTTCGAACTGCGCCGTTCATGGCCTTACATATGGGGGGTTCTCGCCGGTCTATGCGCCGCCAGCCTGTTTGCCTCGCGCTTCTTCGGGATCGAGCTCCCAATCACGCCGCTGCTGTTCAGTGCCGGGCTGGCGCTGCTGCTGGTCCAGGTGAATCGTCTGTGGCATCTCGATCGCCAGTTGCTGAACACACTCTTCAGCTCGCCAATCAGGGCCGCCGACTCTGGTCCAGGCGCGCATCAACGACTGATGAGCGGTCTGAAACTGCTCAATACGTTTCTGCCGTTGAAAGAAGCGATCGTTTTTCAGGTTGACGAGTCGGGTTCATTCGCAGCGGTGGCGCGGTACAAAGGCACAACGCAACAACCGCTCGACGCGAGCCGGAATTCCGTGTGGCGCGAAGGCGTCATGCTCTGCGAACAATCCGCAGCTACAGGCAAACTAGTCAGTAAGACAGTTGGCGAACAGTTGACGGTTGCGGTCCCCTTGCTTCACGAACGCGAAACTGCCGGCGCACTCCTGATCCGGCCTGCTGCCCAGCTCGATGACGACGACAAGCTGCTGCTCGAAGCCGTCGCGTCGCAATTCGCACGCAATCTCAAACGCGAAAGCTTCGCGAAAAACTCCGCGCGCAACAAATCACTCAACTATTTCTCGCAACGAGGCAGCCGGCGCAAACTCGATGCGTTGAGCGTGCTTAAAGCCATCACTGTCGAACAACGCTGTGAAGCAAAAGCACTCGCCCAGATCAACGATGGCGTCGCTATTGCCTACCTCGACGGCACCGTCGCGCTCACGAATCCAACCATTCTTCGTTACGCCGGACTCACGCCCGAGCGCGCCCAACAGTTGGACCTGATCGGTCTGCTCAACAACTTTCGCACAGGCATCTTCGACGAACCGGAAATCGCCGTCCGCCGTGTGCTGCAAACCGGCATCAATTACGAAGGCGAGCTCGACTTCGACCAAAAAGGTCAGACGCTCAAATTGCGCATGTCACTGCTGCGCGATCAGCAGGACGCGAGCACCGGTGAACCGATCGGCATCGCTGTCTACGTCGAGGATCTGAGCCAGACAAAAGACTATGAAAAACTGAAGAGCGACATGATCTCACTGATGTCACACGAGCTGCGCACCCCACTGACGAGCATCAACGGTTTCGCGGAGCTCTTGACCGTCGATGAAAGTATTCCGCCGCAGGCGCGCGAGTTTGTTTCGATCATCGCGAAGGAGTCGCAACGCATGTCGCGCATGATCAATACCTTCCTGTCAGTGACGCAGTTGCAGCGCAGCGACAAGCAGGAGGTGTTGAAGATTCCCCTGCGTCTCGATGAGGTGGTGCGTGAGACGATCGCTTCGTTGCAGCCGGTCGCGAAGAAGAAACGCATTCGCCTGATCGAACAGCCGGCACATCGCATCCCGCCGGTGGCGGCCGACAAGAGCTTGATCACTAAGGCAGTGAAAAACCTGGTCCACAACGCGATCAAGTACAGTCCGGAACGCACGACCGTGACTGTGTCCACGGCGCTCGAAGCCGAGACCGTGCGCGTGTGTGTTGAAGATCGCGGTTACGGAATTCCCGCTGAATCACGCGAGCGTGTTTGGGACAAGTTCTACCGCGTCGTTCGTGAAGGCCAAGAGAAAGACGAAGAGTCGACGGGACTCGGATTGTCGTTTGTGCGCGAAGTGGTCGAGCAGCACGGCGGTCACGTGGAGCTGGATTCCATGGAAGGACGCGGCTCGAAATTCAGCTTCACTTTGCCGCGGCTCTGATCCTCAGCGATTGATCGTTCCACGACAATTGCCGGCACCACAGATGCAGCGCTTGTCGTCGGAGTGCAGCGTCGACTCGTAATCGATCGTGATCTCTTCTCCAGCCTCGATGTCGCGCAGCGCGAGAAAAAGAATGTGATTGTGCTGAATCTGCATGAAGGCATTCGGACTGCATGAATGATTGATGTAGTGGGTGCCGTTTCCGCCGCGGCTGCCGTCCAGACTCCAACGACGATTGACTTCGCAAATTCTGAGCATAGGTCGATGAGCACGGCGACGCGCTTCCGCGTTCGAGATTTTCTCGCCCGTGTACTCGGCGATCTTGTGCCTCTTTTTGAAAGGCATGGTGGCAAAGCAGCCTTTGCCGTGAATGGGAGACGGCTTGATTGCTAATCCGCGCGCGAGTTGCAGCTTCACTATTTGAGTTTGAAGCTGCGGGCGATGATGTCTGTCTGATTGCGAATTCGGGTCAACTTGTCGCGCAATCCCGTGAAGCGCAGCGCGTAGACCGTGCGGCTATCTGCCTGGAGGTAGTAGACGCGCCCGAGCATCGGCTTTCCGGTTTGCACGTATTCATACGTGAGCGTGACGCCGTCAAGACGACCGTTAAAGGGCTCTTCCTTACCTCTGACAAAGCCCGGCAGAAAGCTGAGTTTCACATCATTTCGTTCCGCCACTTGTGAGGGCGTCGTTCCTGCTTCAACGAGTTCTTTGCGGATCGTGAGATAGCCGTCGAGTTTATCTCCGTAAACGAATTCGGGATGTTCGTGCGCCGCGTCCGGCTCCAGAATGGAACGCCAGGTCGTTGACGGAAGGTCGAAAGTGTATTCGACTTTCTCGTGGGTGTAGGTCTGTTGGGCGGTCGCGATCTGTGTGGCGAACACCAATAAGACTAAAGTTAGCGCTATTACACGTTTCATACGCGAAAAACTCCCAGTTCAGATGCCCGAAGAAACGCTGCCGTTTGCCTGCGCGATGACGACCTTTTGGAGTCCGATTAGGTCATCAATTCCGCGCGTCGCCAGCGCCAGCAGTTGATCCATCTGCGTGCGAGTGAACGGTTCGCGCTCGGCAGTGCCTTGCAGTTCGATGAACCGGCCGTCGCTTGTGCAAACCACGTTCATGTCGACGTCGGCGCGCGAATCCTCGTCGTACTTCAGATCCAGTAACGGCGTGTTGCCGACGATGCCGACGCTGACGGCTGCGACGTGGTGCGTCGTCAATGACCGCGTGATCCGTCCGCTCTTGAGCAGGTGATTGCTGGCGAGAGCGAACGCGACGTACGCACCGGTGATCGCTGCGGTGCGCGTGCCGCCGTCGGCTTGCAGAACGTCGCAATCGATCGTCAACGTTCGTTCGCCGAGCACTTTCATGTCCGCGACGGCGCGCAGACTTCTACCGATCAGCCGCTGAATCTCGTGCGTGCGGCCTGATGGGCCACCGCGTCCGGTTTCGCGTGCGGTTCGCGTTTGCGTTGAGCGTGGCAGCATCGCGTACTCGGCGGTGAGCCAACCCTGTCCGGAATTGCGCAGGAATGGCGGCACTCGGTCTTCGAGTGAAGCGGCACAAACGACGCGTGTGTTTCCCATCTCGATTAAGACCGAGCCTTCGGCGTAAGACAGGAAGCCGGGAGTTATTTGCACCGGCCGCAACTGGTCATGGGCGCGGCCGTCAGTGCGTTCGAAGCTCATCGTGTCCCCAAATTTCTACAGCCTCGAGAATTGATGGAGCAGATCCTAAGAATCTTTCGGCTACTTTAGCAAACCTTTCGGCTGCGTCGGTGACATAAAAATGATCGAGATCGTCACAGAGGCGCCGCTCCTGGTACAAACCGAAGGGTTCATCGTGTGTCAGCGAAGACGTTTCAAGCAGCGCTTCGACGTCCGCGGCAGTCGCTGCGCCTGAGTCTATCAACGTGATTTCGCTGCCGACAGTTTCGCTGATGACGTCTCGCAGGATTGGGTAGTGGGTGCAGCCAAGCACTAGAGCGGCAATGGAAGTTTTGCTGAAATCGCGTAAATAGTCGCGGGCGACGATGCGTGCAACATCGGTGTTTGCCCAACCCTCTTCCGCGAGGGGAACAAACAGCGGGCACGCTCGCTCGACCACCTCGCCGTCTTTACGGAAGCCCGCGATGGCTTTGGAGTAAGCGCCGCTGTTGACCGTCGCTTCGGTGGCGATCACGCCGATGTTTTGTTTCTGCGCTACTCCAACAGCCGCGCTTGAGCCCGGTTCAATCACGCCGATCACCGGCACGTTGATGGCTCTGCGAATGGCCGGCAAAGCCAGAGCCGAAGCCGTATTGCACGCGACTACGAGTAACTTGATTCCGTGGGTCTGGAGAAACTTCGAATTCTCGACTGCGTAACGTTCGACTGTCGTCAGGGATTTTGTGCCGTAGGGAACGCGCGCCGTGTCGCCGAGATAGACGAATCGTTCGTTGGGCAGTCGTTCGTGCAGGGCACGATAGACAGTCAACCCGCCGACGCCGCTATCGAAAATCCCGATTGGTAAGTTGCGATCCAAGTGAGCGCGGTCTAGGCGAAGATCTCTGAAACCTTAACTCGAAAACCCGGCACAGTATCGTCGGCGAGCTCGTCAGTCTCGTGAAAAGTTCTGCGGTCGTCGAGCGATGAGATTACTTCAACTGTTCGACGCCGAGGATTCACGAGCCAAACCGAACGGGTGCCTGTCTGTAAATACAGGGCTAGTTTGCGTTCAACGTAGCCTGTTCTATCGCCCGGGGATAACACCTCAACGGCAAGGTCCGGTGGACCGTTGTAGTAACCGTCATCCGCTCGGTCAACACGTTCCCGTGAAACGAAGGAAACATCTGGACCTAAAACAGTATCGGGATCGCTTTCGAGTTTGTAGCCGGATTCAGCATAAACGTCACCGAGCCGGTTGGCCCTGACGTGTTGCAAGAGAAGGAAAGAGAGGTTGGCGACAAGCCGCCCGTGTGTAGGTTTGGGAGAAGGTATCGTGAGGAGTTCTCCTTTAATTAGTTCGTGACGATATGGACTGTCCGGTAAGTTGCCTAACTCTTCCGCGGTCATTAAGTGAGTTTGAGTTGTGCTCATAACTTTGTCTCTGGGCCGTTCGAAGGGAGTGAGGACTCCCGCAAATCATTTATGGTGGAGGCGCCGAGAATTGAACTCGGATCCAAAAACCAACGCCGAAGGACTCTACATGCTTAGTCGCTTCTCTTTCTTGCCAGCCGAAACTGGCAACCTTCGCTCAACGCCGAGTCAGTGAAGCAACAAGACCTCGACACGAGCTAGCCCGGCTTTGATCTCACCCACTGCTACGGACCGAAGCAGCGGGCCAGCTCATCTAAGTGACATCTCACTCCGCGCGCATGAGCAACTTGCGGCGAGACGCTCGGTGCTTAATTAGGCAGCGAGAGCCAATTCATTGTTATTGGCAGTTGTGTTTCCCTACGCGTTTTAACGAGCTGCATAAGGGAGCCCGGCATGCATCGCGACGATCGTTCAGGTTCCTGTCGAAGCCTGTCGCCCCCATGGCGAAGCACGGGCATTATCGCCCGCGGCAACTAAAGACGCAAAGGGAGCATTTTTAGTTGCCCCTTCATCGAATGCCGGTTTAATGGCGTAAAGCTTTATGCGTTATACTCTTCCGGCTCTCCTGTGGCCTTCTGTGGCTAGCCACGTTGTCCTGAACGCCGAAATCGCGGCAAGTTTGTCCCGGGAGAATTCATAGTTATGGCTGTAAATCGTTCTAAATACTCGCCGACAGCGATCATCAATACGCCACCCGAACAACGCCGCCACCTGCTCGCACGACTCTGGCTGCCG
>DASUOZ010000681.1:0-6400 GCA_036276375.1 Pyrinomonadaceae bacterium
AAATGCGCTGGCGATCACGAGGGCGACGAGCCCCGCGATAATTCCTCCCACAAACAACCAATCACTGACTCTTCCCGACCGTGCCTCGTCGGCAGACACGGTCGCTCGTTCTTTCAGCAGGTCGATGTTCTTGTGATTCGACTTCCACGCGGCGTCAGCCAAGTCGCCGATGAGTGGAAGCGAACCGACGGCGTAATCCAGTGCGACGTTCAGACCCATTCTGAGCAGTGTGACTTTCGGCACGCGATAACGAACCGCGGCGGCGAGGATGTAGAACGAGACGAGCGACGTTGCGGTGTCGCCGAAACCGGGAACCAGTCCGATCAGCGCATCGAGCCCGAAGCGCCAGCCGAGCCCGGGCACACGAAACAGATCGTCCATCAGCCAGCTCAAACGTTCGAGACTCGTCTCGACGTTAGTGCCCTCGGCGGTTCGCCCGCTGCGGGCGCGTTCAATCGGAAAAGCGTCAAAACTCAAAGCTCTCATCTCAACTCATAGACACGAAAGGCACACACGAATTCACAAACCTCCTATGTGCTTCCTGTGCTTCTTCGTGGCCCATCTCAACGAATACGCGTCATCTGTTGCCAAAAAAATCTGCCGACTTTCCCCAGTGCCGTTAGAGCGTTCTTGTCATTCGAGCGCGCCGGGGCTTGCCTCGACTGAATCCCTAACGTGGTCGCCAACTCCTGATCCGGCAGTGCGATGTCTTCGTCACCTCTTTTGGACGTGAGCCAGCGGGTAAATGTACGTCCGATCATCCGCCTTTGTTCGACCGGCGCTTCGGCGACGAGCGCGATGCGCAGGTCTTCAAGCTGCGCGATCTCGTAGAGATTCGCCTGGTAGTACTTGCGCAACGCCGCGAAGACTTTCTCTTCACCGAGCGACTTCTGAAGGTCGACAAACATCAGCGCGCCTTTAGCGGTGACGATGGCGGCGTATTGAAATGTGTTGCGATATTCGCGCGACGGGCGGTTCGCGTCCATGTCGTCGCCGCCGAAAGTCCGATACATGCGGTACACGCCGCGCACCTGATCGTCCAGCACGGCCGAAGCTCTTTCCGGTCCGTACGTCTGCTGGTAGTAAACGAGCGACGACCAGCACGACAGCGCCTCGTCGAGAATCGGTTCGCGTGCCGGATCGTTTCCGACTGCCGCGCCCCACCACTGGTGCGCGACGAGATGCGCGACCGTCCACTCCAGACTCTCTTCGACCGACGGTCGTTGCTCGCGAATGATTTCCGGCAGATTGCGTACTGCCGGCGAGTCGAAGTCGACGAAGAAAGCACTCGCGATGACGTTTAATCCGGAGAACTCACAACTGCCGAGACCCGCGACGAGCGGTGCTTCGGCGATGCTGATCTGTTTGAACGGCAACGGGCCGAAGACGTTTGTGAACGTACGCAGCGCGTTGGCGGCAACGACCAGCGCGCGCTTGCCGACACGTTCGTGATCGGCGAAATAGATCGACCGCACGTTTGTGCCGTCCACTTCGGTGTGTTCGCTGCGCAAACCGCGACCGGCAAGAATCGCGAAGTCGCGCATCGCGTTGGCGGTGAATGTTTGGGTGGTCTTTTCCCCGCGCGGGCCGGTTTCGAGGCCTGATGTGAAGACCTCGACACCGGTGGGAGCTGTGACCGTAACTTCGTAATCCGCGGATTCGTTGAACACGAAATCGCCCACGGATGGCTCAACTTTGCGTCTCCAGTCGTCGCCATCGTGAACCGCCAACACCGGATGTGGCGTGCCCAGCAGCATCACGCCGCGGCAGTAGAAATTGATGTCGCGCGCGCGCCGGGTTTCGCGATCGCTGCGCAACGCGGCGCTGACTTGCTTCACGACGTGCGTGGTCAAACTGGTTTCGTCGCGATCGATCTCGGGAACTGTGCCTTTGAACTTGATTGTGACGTCAGCAGACGACCCGGGCGCAACCTGTTCACGCAGATTCACGCGTAACGTTGTGCCTTGATCGTCGAGCGCTGAGAACAGGGGCGTATTGTCGTGGGCGGCGCGCACCTCCAGGATATCGACGCGCGGCTCGTCACTTTCCGCCGCGTAAGCGTTCGCGGGACCCGGCTGGTCGCCGACGCGCAGATTCGGATACAGGTGAAAGTAAATGACGGAGGTCGGCTTTTCGCCCTGATTGACCCAGTGAACAGTTTCGGTGCCCGTGTAGGAAAGGTTGTCGAAGTCGATCTTGATATCGATCTTGTAGCGATGGCGCTCGGTTGGTTGGACGTTTGTTTGCGCCGCGGCGAGGCCGCAGAAGATACACAAAAAGCAGAAGGCAAAAAGGGTTGTTTGATTCTTCTTCACCACACTCCTATCGAATCCTGATCGACTGCACCACATCGCCACGCTCAATTCTGTCAACCACCTCCATCCCGGCAATTACCCGCCCGAAAACGGTATAACCGCCGTCGAGATGTGGTACCGGCGCGTGCGTAACGAACCATTGCGAGCCGCCCGTGTCCTTGCCGGAGAGTGCCATACCGACGGTGGCACGATCATAAGCCACCTGGTTGATTTCGCAGCGGATCTGATGCCCGGGGCCGCCGTTGCCATCTCCGCGCGGGTCACCGTCCTGAATCACAAAGTTTGGCACGACCCGGTGAATGGTGATGCCGCGATAATAGCTTCGTCGGGCAAGCTGAACGAAATTGTCTACCGTCAGAGGGGCTTCGCTGGGGAGCAGCTCAATAGTAAACGAACCTCGGGTGGTAGTCACGACAGCGTTGACTTTTCTTCCGATACGCGCGAGCGCGCGGCGATAGTCGGCGGCGGTGTTTCGCGTTTGGACGTATCCGACATGTGTCGAGTAATCGCCGATGCCCTTTGCTTTCATGAGGGCGACAGCGCGACGGCGCACGAGGTGATCGCGCGAGCCGAGCGCATCTTTGAAAGGCTCCGTCACGACGTCGCTTTTCTGTAGAATTCCCGCTTTTTGTTTGCTCAGTGACTCAAGGATCGACAGCGCCGCATCATTCAGGACGTCGCGAGCGGCTTGCGGCCACGCTGCGATAAGCGCCTTTGTGATTTCGTCTGAGGGCGGCAACTCACCCAACAGGTCTGCGGCGGCGCCACGAACAATCACGTCCGCGTGCTGCAAGTGCGCGATGAGAACTTGTTGCAGGTCCTGTGGTTTGAACGCTGCGAGTGTGCGCAGAACATCCGGGATGGCGTAGTCGGCATGGCGGTATTGAAGCATTTTGCGCAGTCCCGCTTCTGCCGCGGCTGCCATTTCGGGTCTTGCTTTTAACGAGTCAGGCGTGGCGTACTCCGCGAGCGCATTGGCGATGGCCGCGGTGGCACGCCAATCGGCGGGCGTCTTTAGTTTTTCAAGGTCGGCGAGATAAGCTGCGGGCGCTACGCGCGCGAAGGCGATTTCTATCTCGGGCGCCGTGTGATTCAGCTTTTCGTTTTTCGTTCTGAACCAATAGATTGCGTCGCTATAGTTGGTTTGGGGAATCAGGCGACCGACCGTCGTGGCGATCTCGAGTATCTCGTTTCTGTTCGTGGTGATGTGTTTCAGCAGCAGGTCGGCGGCGTTGGGGTTCTTGAGTGCCGCCAGCGCGCGAATCCCACTGACTCGCACGCGCTCGTCCGAATCGGAAGTAGCGCGAGACAGCAGCAACTGAAAGGATTCCGCATCCTCGGTAGTGCCGAGCACACGCGCGGCGTTGGCGCGGACGTTGGGATCACGATCCGTAGTCACTAAAAGCCGCAATCGCTCGTTACCGTCTTTCAAACGCAGCCGCGCGAGGGCGTTTGCCGCATCCGACCGAACACGCGCATCCGGAGAGTTGAGAAACTTCGCGAGCGTCGGACCGACATCCGCGGGCCGTGAGCGCAACGCTGCCGTTATGCCGAGCAGCACTGTCAACTGATTCCCCTTCCGGGTCGATTCAACTTCGAGCGCCTCGCAAATCACGGCGCCAATCTCGCGTTGGCGTGCTTGTTGTTCCTGGGGAAGAACGCCGGCGATCTTTCCGAGTGCTTCAAGGGCACGCGCTCGCAGTTCGCCTCGTTCACCGTTGTCTTTAACGATCGCAATCAGAGCATCGGCGGCGGCCGCAGACTCAACCTCGCCAAGCGCGAACGCCGCCATCGTCCTGACGCCCGGATCGGCGTCATCTTTCAACAGACTCGTGAGCGACGGAACCGATTCTTCGTGCCCGATGCGCCCGGCGGCGAGCGCCGCTCGCTTGCGAATCGCCGCACTACGATTCGAGAGCAGTCCGCGCAATTCATTGTCCCACCGCCGCTCGTCTTCGGCCTTTGTGATCCGCGTCAGAATCGGCAGGGGAACCTGGCCGAAACTCGCCGGAACGGAAACCAACATCAAAGCAAAGCTGCAAATCAGAACGAAAGCTGCTCTTTTCATTTCGCTCCTAAAAACAAGAATCCACAGAATACCCAGATTAAATCCGGGTAATCTGTGGATAGTCAATGTGGAAAGTGCTTAGCTGACGACGCTCGAAACGTTTGGAATCGTGGTCGGCTTGGGCGTAGCGTCGGTGCGAACCGGCGGCGGCGGCAGCTTCGTGGTGTCGAGCGGCTCGTCGGTCTTCTTGTCTTTCTTGGCCTTCTCGGCTGCCGTGTGCATTTGCAGCATTTTGCAGCTTCCTTCGAAGATCGCGCCCTGCTCGATCACGAGGGACGGCGTTTGGATATTGCCGGTCACTTTGGCAGCGCGGCCGAGTTCGAGCCGCTGGGTGGCGATGATGTCGCCGTTGATGGCGCCGTGAATCACGGCCACGGCAACTTCGATATTCGCGTCGACACTACCGTTGTTGCCTACGATGAGTGTTCCGGTTGACGAGGTGATTCGCCCTGAGAAGTGGCCATCGACTCTCATCATGGCCTTAAAGTTGGCTTCGCCGGTGACGTCGGTGCCGCCGCCGACAAAACCACTGAGCGTGCCTTCCTTGATGTCGCGCGCGAGGCTTTCGCTCTCGGTCATGGCGCGAGCCGGGGTTGGCACGGCATCGCTTGCCGGTTTTGCTTCGCTCGTTCCCTGATAGGAGGAGTAAGTCTTGGCACTGGCGTAATCAGGAACTTCCGGTCGTTGGGTGGAGTGATCGGTTTCTTCCTGATCCTTGGAATTCTTTCCTATCCTAAGCATTCATTTACCTCCGTAAATATGGGGGCGCGGAAGTTAAGTCACCGGCCGTCGGAACCTTGATGCAACGAAACGACGCGCTTTCCTTTTGTTTGTGGATTTCCCTGACTTTGATCGCCAGGTTCGAAAATAAGACTCGCCGCCCGGAAGCGGGCTCATCATCATAGACAAACTGGGCCGTTGGTGTCTAGCTTTGTAACAAAATTATAACGGCCCAACCTTTTTTTGGACCGTTTGCGGTCACCGGCAACGACATGGCATTCTGACACTTCGATATGCGTTGCGACGACAAGACAAAGACGCGGCTCCTGCGTCGTATGGGTGAGGCGATTGCCGATTTCGCGATGATCGACGACGGCGACCGCGTGATGGTCTGTGTTTCGGGCGGAAAAGAC
Organism: Pyrinomonadaceae bacterium; assembly: GCA_036276375.1. Taxonomy (GTDB): domain Bacteria; phylum Acidobacteriota; class Blastocatellia; order Pyrinomonadales; family Pyrinomonadaceae; genus PSRF01. Next base: position 5,517 of record DASUOZ010000681.1, read on the forward strand.
AGCCACACATTATTGGACCTGCTGATCGACATTCAGCGCCGCGCGCCCGTGAAATTTGAACTGCTGGCGGTCAATCTCGATCAGAAACAGCCGGGATTTCCGGCCGAAGTGTTACCCGCATACCTCAGTAAGCTCGACGTGCCGTTCCGAATCGTCGAGCACGACACTTATTCCATCGTCAAACGGCTGGTCCCGGAAGGAAAAACCTACTGTTCCGTTTGCTCGCGTTTGCGCCGCGGCATTCTTTACAACATAGCCGTCGAGGAGGGCTGCAACAAAATCGCCCTCGGTCATCATGCCGATGACATCATCACCACGCTTTTGCTGAATCTTTTCTACGTTGGTTCACTAAAAGCGATGCCGCCGAAGCTTCGTTCCAACGACGGACGCAATACCGTAATCCGTCCGCTCGCTTACTGCTCGGAGAGAGACGTCGCGGACTACGCGTCGCGACGGGAGTTCCCGATCATTCCGTGTGATCTGTGTGGTTCGCAATCAAACCTGAAGCGCGCGCGTATCAAGCAGCTGATTGGTCAACTCGAAGAAGAGATTCCTCACGTTCGTGCTTCAATGCTCAACGCCCTCAGTAACGTCGTTCCGACGCACCTGTTAGACCACCAACTCTTTGATTTCAAGACGCTCGGTAGCACGACTGGAGACGTGGAAGCAGAATTGGATCTCGCCGTTGGGCACACGGACGAAGATCTGCGCCCGGCGCTCGTAGCAATCGGCGGCCATTCGTGAGTTAAGCGATGAAGAAGTTAGCGGAACTCGATTTCAGTGAGTTTCCTCCCGGGACCGTCACGGATTACACCACGCTCGTTTGTCTTGCCTGCATCTTCGACATCTTCACGAAGCAGATCGGGCTTGCGCCGCGTTCCGCT
>DASUOZ010000682.1:0-2349 GCA_036276375.1 Pyrinomonadaceae bacterium
TGTTTGCCTGGCGCGGGAACATCTACGCGCCAAACCTCGTGGCCGCGCGATTCGATTAACGACTTCACGTCTGCCGCGACCTTGCGAATGTGGTCCTCGTCGAATCTGTTCTCGGCGACGAGAATATTGAGGCGATCGTAATAAGGCTTCTCGCCGAGTTGGACCAGCGTCTCCAGGTTGGTGTAGGCGTAAACGATGTTCTCCATGCGCGCCTGCGCCTGGCCCACGTCGTGAACACGCCCGCTGATCATTAGCGACTGCTCGACGCCGTCCGCGGTTTTTACCGTCACGGCGTCGCCGATGTTTGCCCGCGCGACTTGAAAGGCGTCGCGTTCAATCAGGATCTCGCCCGTTGCCGGCGGCCATGCACCTTCTTCCGGTTCGAGTCTGCTGATGCGAATGTCGCCGTAGTCCTTCACCACAAACAGCATCAGGTTTCGCCACTGCATCGGCCCGGATTTGATCTGGCCCGACAAAGTTCGGCGCGGTTCGGCATTGCTCACGTCGGGATTTTGCAAGACGGCGGCGACTAACTCATCGTCGATCGAATCGACGCGTAGCACGGCAGAGGCGGGATTGGTGTCGAGATAGCCGCGATCGAGCTCACGCGTGAGAATCGCGTAGGAAGACATCACGGCGGCAAAGGCAGCGATGCCCAACGCGATGGCGAACACGACCAGAACCGTACGCGCGCGTTCGTGCCAGAAATCGCGTATCGCTTTACGCCACAACGTGCTCAACTGAGTACCTCGCCGTCTGAAATTTCAATTTTGCGATCGCTAACGCGCGCGATGTCCGCCTCGTGCGTCGCGATCACCACGGTCTTGCCCTGGTTTGCGAGACCGCGAAATAGATCGAGGATGGCCCGAGCGGTGATTGAGTCGAGATTGCCGGTCGGCTCGTCTGCGATGACCAGTGGCGGATCATTCGCCAGCGATCGCGCAATCGCGACGCGCTGTTGTTCTCCGCCGGAGAGCGTTGCCGGCAACTTGTCAGCCTGTGGACCAACACCGACGCGTTCCAACAGCGCCAACGCACGCCGGCGCCGCTCTCGCGCGGGAACAGTTTTGCAGAAGTCCATCGGCAGCATTACGTTCTCGGCGGCGGTGAGCGTTGGCAGCAGTTGGAAGAACTGAAAAACGAAACCGACGTGGCGACCACGCCACGCGGCCAGTTTGTTCTCCGGTAACGTGTGAATCGTGGCGCCCGCAACAGTGACGATGCCCGATGACGGCCGATCGACGCCGGCGATCATGTTGAGCAACGTGGATTTTCCGCTGCCCGATTTGCCGACGACACCGACAAACTCGCCCGCGCGAATCTCCACGTCAACGTTCCGCAGCGCCGCAAACACGCCGGCGGGTGTTTCGTATTGTTTGTTTACCTGGTGTAGAGAGATCATAGGGTGCGCTACTCTATGAGCCGCTCGGGCGCGGTGTCCAGCGCGGCTTTGCCACAGGGGCGCGATTTCAGGCGTAACCGAACAAAGAGGTAGTGAATGTCCGAGAACGACCGTCTGCATCTTGCTGCGTTGAAGAAAAGAGAAGATGCTCGCGTGCGGCGAACGCGCGACGCGCTCGGCGATGCGCTCGTCACGCTCATGCAGGAGAAACCGTTTGACACGATCACCGTACAGGATGTTTTGGACCGTGCAAACGTTGGGCGTTCGACTTTCTATTCGCACTACAGCGACAAGGACGACTTGTTGATGAGCGACGCGGAGGAGTTTTTTGAATCCGTGGCGATGATGCTCTCGGCGCGTGGCGACAAATCGGATCGGGTGTTTCCGGTGCAGGAGTTTTTCGCGCACATCACTGAGGCGAAACAGTTTGTCAATGCGTTGGTGTCGGCCGGGAAGTTCAACGACAACATGGAGCTAGCGCGGGGAATGTTTGCGCGCGGTATTGAAAAGCGGCTTGAGGAATTGCCCCGCGGGCAGGCGATTCCGGAGAGCGAACGACCGGTGATTGCGTTTGCGCACGCCGGCGCGTTGCTGGCTTTGCTGACGTGGTGGATTGATCGCGGGATGAAGCAGTCGCCGGCCGAAATGGACCAGTTATTCCACCGCCTGGTTTGGCAGGGCGTATAACTTAACGTCGCCGCGCATGCGATCAAACCTCAAACCGAGCCGCTCGAGCAATTTGATCGACGCGTCGTTATCGGGATTTACGATCGCCAGGATTTGCGTGAGGTTCAGGCTTTCGCGTGCGTCTTTCATCACCGCGGCAGCGGCTTCAAAAGCGAATCCCTGGCGCCAATAATCAGGCAGAAAAGCAAAACCGATATCCGGGTCCGGCAGGTCTTCGCGTTTCAGCAGCCCGCACATGCCGATCGGCGTCGCTGCATCCT
>DASUOZ010000683.1:0-10369 GCA_036276375.1 Pyrinomonadaceae bacterium
TGATCGCGGCGTGAAGTTCCTTGAGAAACGTCTCGATTGAATCGATGCGCGCATCGACCTCCTTCTCCAACGCATGGCGCACGACGGCTTCAATCGCGGGCGGCACTGAAACACCCATCGACTGAAAACTCGGCGGCGACATCGTCAGATGCTTCTTCATGATCGAGGGGATCGAAGAACCTTTGAACGGCACTTCACCGCAAAGCATCTGGTAGAGAATCACGCCGAGACTGTAGATGTCGGCACGCGCGTCAGGCTCTTCATCCGACCACTGCTCCGGCGCCATATAAAAAGGTGAGCCCATCAAGCCGCTCGTTTGCGCCTGGATGAACGATCCGAGCAGCTCGCCGGATTTGATCTTGGCCAGACCGAAGTCGAGGATCTTTACGCCTTCGGCAATCGGAACGTCGTCCTGGACCATGATGTTGAGCGGTTTCAGATCGCGATGGACGATGTTTTGCCGGTGGGCCGCGCCGACTCCCGCCGCGATTGCACTGATAAACTCCCACGCGCGTTGCGGCGGCATCGCGCCTTCCGTCGCCATGATCTCCTGCAACGAACGGCCTTTGACAAACTCCATCACCAGAAACGGCATCGTGCCGCGCACGACGCCGAAGTCGGTTACGGCAATGATGTTCTGATGACGAATCGCCGCGGCGGCAAGGGCTTCCTGGCGAAATCGCGTGGTCAGCATCGGATCGTTTCCGACCAGATCGGGAAGGATCACTTTGATCGCGTGTGCTGTTTTGAGAAAGATGTGCCGCGCCTGAAACACCGCACCCATACCGCCTTGCCCGAGACGTCGTTCGAGCAGGTAGCGGGCATCGAGTGTGGGTTCGCCTGAGATGGTTGGTGCAGTCGGTTCACCGTCCTGAGGGCAGTGACTGGTTTCGTCCGGGTAACACCGCCTGCACTTGGGGCATTCTTTCATCTATGAGGAGTATACATCACCTTATGACAACGTTTACGAGACGTTCCGGGACGACGATCACCTTCAACACTTCTCTACCGTTGATGAACGCACGCACACGCTCATCGGCGAGCGCCAACTGACGCAGTTCATCTTCAGACACGCCCGGCAAGACGATCGCTCGCGAGCGCAGTTTTCCATTCACCTGGATCGGGATCTCCAGCTCTTCACGGCGGGCGAGCTCAGGATCCGCAACCGGCCAGCGTCGCGCCTGTTTCAACAAGCCGCCCCTGTGGCCCAAACCCTCGAACATCTCCTCAGCGACGTGCGGCGCAAACGGCGCCAGCATGATCACCAGCGCCTCCAACGCTTCACGCACCGCGAACACGTCAGACTCCGATGAGTTCGCCGGGTCCGCGTTGAAGTCGTTCAATTCATTCAACAGCTCCATTAGCGCAGCCACACTCGTGTTGAAATGCAACTGTTCGAAATCGCTCGTGATCTTCGCGATCGTCTGGTGCGTCTTTCGCCGCAACGCACGCGCACCGGCGCTGAACTCCAGCGCGCTCGCGTCACGCGCGCCGCCGTTTGCGAGCCTTTCGTGCCAACGCCATACCAACGAGTACAAGCGGCGCACGAACCGCACCGCGCCTTCCGTTCCGGTTTCGGACCAGCGCAATTCGTTCTCGACCGGAGCGGCAAACAACACGAACAGCCGCGTGGCATCAGCGCCAAAGGCGGCGATCATCTGATCGGGATCGACGCCGTTGCCGAGGCTCTTCGACATCGCCTTCCATTCGTCGGTGCCTTCGATACGGTTTGTCACCATGCCCTGCGTCAGCAAACGTTTCACCGGCTCGTCGAAATCAACCAGTCCCAGATCGCGCATGAACTTGGTCCAGAAGCGCGTGTAGATCAAATGCATTACGGCGTGCGAATCACCGCCGATGTACTGGTCCACGGGCGTCCAGTGCTTAGCCAGATTCGTATCGAACGGCTCCTGGTCGTTACGCGGATCAAGGTACCGGAAGAAGTACCACGACGAATCGACGAACGTGTCCATCGTGTCCGTCTCACGCCGCGCCGGCGCGTCGCACTGTGGACAAGTGGTATTCACAAACTCCGGCACACCCGCCAGCGGCGACTCGCCCGTTCCGGTGAACGCAGCATTCGGCGGCAACATCACCGGCAATTGTTCGTAAGGTACCGGCACCATGCCGCAGTTTGGGCAGTAGATCACGGGCACCGGCGCGCCCCAGAAGCGCTGGCGCGACACGCCCCAATCGCGAATGCGATACGTGACCGCGGCTTCGCCGAAGCCGTTCGCGTTCGCGTGCTCCGCCATTTCTTTCAACGCGACTTCCGACAGTTTGCCGCCCCATTCACCGCTGTTAATCAACACGCCATAACCCGTGAACGACTCGCGCATTTCAGCTGATCCGTCACCGCCCGTTGTGGCGACCGGCTCAGCATTGAGCTGTTCGTGAGTGACCGGCGCAATCACCTGCCGGATCGGCAACGAATACTTCTGCGCAAACTCAAAATCACGTTCGTCGTGTGCGGGCACACTCATCACGGCGCCCGTGCCGTATTCCATCAGGACGTAGTTCGCCACCCACACCGGCACCGTCTCGCCGCTGAACGGATTGATCGCGAGCACACCGGTGTTCAGACCTTCTTTCTGTTCCTCAGCTTCATCAACGCTTGTGGCTCGCTCCTGCTTCACCCTCTCCGCGAACGCCTGAATGTCGGCCTTCAACGCAGAGCCTTCCAGCAGTTCGTCGAGCAGTGGATGTTCGGCTGAGAGAATCACCGCGGTCGCGCCGTAGATAGTGTCGATGCGCGTCGTGAACACACGAATCTTGCGGTCGCTGTCTTTGACCTGAAAATCAACGTACGCGCCCTCGCTACGGCCGACCCAGTCGCTCTGCCGTTTCAAAACCTTCTCGGGCCAACCGCCTTCGATCTGCTTGATGTCTCTGACGAGCTGTTCCGCGTAATCAGTGATGCGCAGGAACCACTGCTCCAGATCGCGCTTCTCGACCTGCGTGCCACAGCGCCAGCAGATGCCGCCTGAAGATTGTTCATTGGACAACACAGTCTCTTCTTTCGGACACCAGTTGACCTGCGACGTCTTCTTGTAAGCGAGACCGCGTTCCAGCATCTTCAGAAAGAACCACTGGTCCCATTTGTAGTAGTCGGGCCGGTGCGCGGCTATCTCGCGCGACCAGTCGTAACTGATTCCCAACCGTTGTAACTGCCCGCGCATGTGGGCGATGTTCTGTTCCGTCCAGTCGCGCGGGTTTACGCCGCGCTTGATGGCCGCCTGTTCGGCAGGCTGGCCGAAACTGTCCCAACCGATCGGATGCAGGACGTTGAAACCTTGCAGACGTTTGAACCACGCGAGCGCGTCGCCGATTGAGTAGTTGCGCACGTGGCCCATGTGCAGGAATCCTGACGGGTAGGGCAGCATTTCGAGCGCGTAGAACTTCTCGCGCGGATCGTCTTCCTTCGCCTCGAAGACGCCGCTCTCAGCCCAGCGCTGCTGCCACTTCTTTTCGATCTGTTCGGGAAAGTACTTTTCGTCCATAAGTTTCTCATCTTACTGGAAAGCGGCCACGGATGAACACCGACGAACACGGAGTCGAGCATAAACGAGCTCAGTCAGTGTTTATCCGTATCTCTCTGTGACTCAGAGACGAATGAGCGGAGTTTTGACAGGTTTTCGAGGTCCGCGCGCGGATCGTCGTAGGGCGTTTCGAGGATGAAAGCGGCGTGTTTCAGTTTGGGATGTTGGGCGACGCGGCGCAGCGCGTCCGTTCCGATGTGGCCCTCACCGATGTGCCAGTGGCGATCGACGCGCGAGTTGTACACCGCGCGAGAATCGTTGAAGTGAATGGCGCGCACGTTCTTCACGCCCACCGTTTTCTGCACGCGTTGCAACAACCCTTCGAGCCCGTCAGCCTCGCGAATGTCGTAACCGGCCGTGAACGCGTGCGCCGTGTCGAGGCAAACGGCTAGCGGCAGCTTCGGACACGCACGCATGATCAGGTCGAGATGCTCGAAACGGTGCCCGATGCAGTCGCCTTGTCCGGCGGTGTTCTCGAGGAGAATTCGCAGCGATCCAAATTTGAGTCCCTTGCACGCGATCTTCAAACTCTCCGCGCACAGCGCAATCCCGTCCGCCTCGCACGCGCCGCGTGAGCTGCCCGGATGGACCACCAGATAATCCACGCCCAACAGCAAAGCGCGCTCGACTTCTTCACGAAACGACTCGCGCGACTTTTGCAGCATCGCGTCGTCCGCGGCCGCGAGGTTCACGAGGTAATTACAGTGAATCAGCACCGGCGAGATCTTCGTGCGGCGACGCGTTTCGCGAAACAGCAAAACGTCGTCGAGCGTCAGCGGCTTCGCCATCCAGCCGCGCGGATTGCGCGAGAACAACTGCACCGTGTCGCAACCGGTGTCTTTCGCGACGATCAGCGCGTTGTGTACACCGCCTTTAATCGGAGCGTGAAACCCGATTTTGGGTCTACGAGTCGCCATACATCCACAGATTCCACAGATTACTTTCTGTGTAATCTGTGGATCGCCTTTGTCTATCGTTGCGCCTCCATCACGCGCAACATGTTTCCACCCAGGATCTTGTCAACGTCACTGGCAGAGTAACCGCGCTGCAACAACTCCCGCGTCAGATTCGGCAGATCAGCGATCGTCGCCAAATCCGTCGCCGTGCTTTGCACGCCGTCGAAATCCGATCCGATGCCGACGTGGTCCACACCGACCAGCTTCACGATGTGATCGATGTGATCCACGACGCGCGAAACGTAGACCGGCGGCAGACGGCGCGCATACTCGCGCTGCCGCACGCGATCGCGCGCGAGTTTCTTGTGGACGGCGCTACCGGGCTCCGATTCCGAAGCCTGTTGCACGAGCGGCGCAATCTCTACGTCGATCTTTTTCTTCAACTGACTCCAGCCCGGCTCGATGTGTTCCGGATAAAAGATAACGTTCACCACGCCGCCGGTCTGCGCGAGTGCGCGAATCATGTCGTCAGTCAGATTCCGCGGCACGTCGGCGATCGCGCGGCAGGCAGAGTGCGTCGCCACGATGGGTTTGGTCGACGTGTTCACGATGTCCCAGAACGCTTTGTCGGAAACGTGTGAAACGTCGACCATCATACCGAGACGATTCATCTCGCGTACCACGGTTTTGCCGAAATCGGTGAGACCGAGAGTGGTGCCGGCTTCATCGCCCGACGAACCAGCCCAGCTTGTGCTTACGCTCCACGCGGGCGACATGTAGCGCACGCCCAGATCGTAATAACGCTGGACGTTCTCGAGTTTTTCGTCGATCGCGTAGCCGCCTTCGAGCCCCATCAGCGCCGCGATCTTTCCGCCCGCAACGGCACGCTTCACGTCGGCCGCGGAAGTCGCGAGTTGCCACGTTTCCGGATGTTTTTCGGCCAGTTCGCGTATGGCTGCGATCTGGTCGTCCGCGCGTTTAACGGCGCGCGGGCCGGTCGCGCCAAACAACTGAGGTTCGACCCAGATCGAGAAAAACTGCGCGTCCAGACCGCCTGCTTTTGCGCGTACTGCGTCGAAATGGCCGTCGCTGAGTTGCTGCTGGAGATCGACGTGTTCGTCCAGTATGCGTTGCACTGTGTCGGCGTGCATATCGACGGCTATTGCGCGTTTATGAATACTGAGCGGATCGTTGCCGGATTCCTGGGCCACGGTCGTAGATTTGGTGTCGTTCATTCTGTTGTTAGAGCAGCCGGCGAGAAAGGTGGCAATCACAAATAGCGTTATGAAAAAGTGTGGTATAGGCCATCGCATTTCGATGTTACGCAAGCATGATTACAGGAGGCAAGCGTTCTTGCCAAGCGAACTACATCTACTGTATTGTGCCCTACTCCCGCATATTTTTTCCTAAAGGAGTAAAAACACCTATGTTCTCAAACGAGGGAACCACTAGAGACGTAAAAACACCTCGCATCGTCGACGTCGTTTGGCATAACGGTGAATTTATCAGGTGGGACGACGCGCGCGTGCATGTGATGTCACACGTCCTGCACTACGGTTCCAGCGTCTTTGAGGGCATTCGCTGTTACGCGACTAAACGCGGGCCGGCCGTATACCGTCTTCCCGAGCACATGCAGCGTTTTCTCAACTCCGCGAAGATTTATCGCATGGACCATCCATGGACGCACGAGCAGCTTTGCGACGCAGCAGTGGAACTCGCGCGTCGCGGCGGACTCGAACAGTGCTACATCCGGCCCATCCTGTTCCGCAGTCTTGATGAAGAGAAACCCGCGTTTGGCGTGAATCCGTTTCCCAACCCGCTCGCGTGCTACATCGGCGCGTGGGACTGGGGCAAGTATCTCGGCGACGAAGCAATCGAACAGGGCGTGGACGTTTGTGTGTCGACCTGGAACCGGCTGACGCCAAACTCGATGCCGGCGATGGCCAAGAGCGGCGCCAACTACATGAACTCACAGCTGATCAAGATGGAAGCGCTGCTGAACGGTTTCGCCGAAGGCATCGCGCTCGACGATCGCGGCTACGTCTCTGAAGGATCGGGCGAGAACATTTTTCTCGTCACCGGCGACGTGGTCCTGACGCCGCCACTCTCGTCTTCAATCCTGCCGGGCATCACGCGCGACAGCGTCATCCAGATCTGCCACGAGCTCGGTATTACGGTTAAAGAGCGCACCATTCAGCGCGCCGCGCTCTACGTGGCCGACGAAGTGTTCTTCACCGGCACCGCCGCCGAAATCACGCCGATTCGGTCCGTCGATCGCATCACGGTCGGCCGCGGCGGGCGTGGTCCAATCACCGAGCAGATCCAGAAAGTGTTTTTCGACATCACGAAGGGCGAGCGTGAAGCCCCCGGCAACTGGCTGACCTACGTCAACGAGGCCGGCCAAAAGACCTCCCACAACAACGGCTTCGCCGCCAACCTCGACCCAGAGGCTGAGTTGAAGGTCTCTGTTTAGCGCGGTTTCCTGATATTTATTGACGGCCCAAAGAGCGCCACGCTATAGTAAAGCGCGGCGCTCCTCCTACCAGCGCAAAACTTCCAAAACCCCAGCCTTTCGCAGTCCAAAAGGTTCTCAGGATATTTCATGGCCGTTAAAATCGACGATCTGTTACGCATTGCTATTGGCCACGGCGCTTCCGATTTGCACCTGAAGGTCGGCGCGTTTCCCGTCATGCGTATCGGCGGTGAACTGCACCCGATCGCCGACGCGCCCCGTTTGCGGCCCGAAGACACGTTGGACATGGCGTTTTCGGTCATGTCCAACCGCCAAAAGCAACGCTTTAAAGAGGTCTCGGAAGTCGATATCGGCTACGGCGTTTCGGGTTTGGGCCGTTTCCGCGCCAACATCTTTCAGCAACGCGGCACTGTCAGTATCGTCCTGCGCGTCATTCCGGATCACAATAAATCAGTTGCCCAACTCGGACTTCCGCCCGTCATCGAGAAAATCGCCGAAGAGCGACGCGGCTTGATCCTTGTCACCGGCGCAACCGGTTCCGGTAAGTCGACCACACTCGCAGCGATGATCGACTGCATCAACTCCACGCGCAGCGGTCACATCGTCACTATCGAAGACCCGATCGAGTTTCTGCACCGCGACAAGCATTCATTCGTAACGCAACGCGAAGTCGACGTGGATACACGTTCTTTTGCGGATGCACTGCGTGGCGCACTGCGCCAGGATCCGGACGTGATTCTCGTCGGCGAAATGCGCGATCACGAGACGATCGAAACGGCGCTGACTGCTGCCGAGACGGGCCATCTCGTACTTTCAACGCTGCACACACTCGACGCCACGGAAACGATCACGCGCATCGTGTCGTCGTTTCCCTCGCACCAGCAGAGGTCGGTGCGCATTCAGTTGGCGGGCATCCTGAAAGCCGTGATCTCGATGCGGCTCGTGCGCGCCGCGAAAGGCGCCGGACGCGTGCCGGCGATTGAAGTGTTGGTTTCGACCGCGTTCATTCGCGATCACATCATCAACGAAGAAAAAACCTACATGATTCGCGAAGCCATCGCCGCCGGTACGTCGCAGTACGGCATGCAGACTTTCGATCAGTCGCTGTTTTCACTGCTTCAGCAACGACTGATCACGCAGGAAGAAGCGATGCACAACGCCAGCAATCCCGACGAGTTCAAGATGCGCGTGCAGGGAATCTATTCGGCCGACGACACGCTCGCCCACATGACTACGCCCGCGACAATCACGCCCATGCCTCCGGCCACCAAAGCGCCACCGACGATTAAGACCGAGCCCGAAACGATCTTCGTTAAACACTAATTCACGCGTATACGGCGCATGACGCGGACGCCCGCACGCCAGTCTTCGTTGATGTCGAAGCGATAGATCTCGATATCGCCGGCGATGCAACGTGCGAGTCGTTGAAATGAGGGATGGACTCGCAGCGTCGGCGCGACGAGATAGACCAGCGGCGGTTCGTCTTTGATCTTGAGATCGCCGAAGAGCTTTGCCCGCGCGATGTGCCCGCGACGACGATGCGCTTCAACCCGGCGCCAGTAATCCGCGCCTTGCAGGACGTGCTCGCGATCTTCGTAGACTTTCAGTTCAATCACGACGAGCCGGCCATCCTGCCGCAGCGCCAATAAGTCTATCGGACGAATGCCTAGTTTTCCGCGGCGGGCGGTGCGAAACTGCGCGTGCAGCGGCGCGATAATCAGGCCCGGATCGAGTTTGGTAATGTCGCGGCGCAGCAGTGATTCCAACCACGCCTCGGCAGCGGAACGATAAAACGTGTGCTGGTGGTCCACGGCTGATGCCGCACGATACAGGCGCAGATCGTGGAGCAGGCTTACCCACTCGCGACTCGTCGATTGTTCCAGCAGACGGCGCCTGGCGACGTCCAACCCAAACCACAATCGTTCCGTGCCGAGCAACGTGCGTACACGCGCGAACGGCAAACCGAAGTAGCGGAGAGTCTCACCGTGACGCGAATGGACCACGTCGATAGCCTCAGGCGCCTCAGCAACAATCGCGCTCGTTAACGCCGTCATCGTTGCCGGGGGCACCGGCGGGAACGACGCCAGTTTTTGTTTCCACAACTCGCGCCGGTCGAAAGACTCCGCAGCAGTCAGACTTCTAAGATCGTTATCAACCACAAAAACACGAGTCTGCGCTCGCAAACCTTCACGCAACAGCGCCACGCGATAAAGCAGCGGTTTCACCAGTTCGTCAGGAACAACCAGCCAGAGTTGTTCGACATAAGGCGGCTTGACGCGTTCGGCCGTTCGCTTGAACCACAGCAGCGACGACGATAAGAACGCATCGACTGAGGCGGGATGACTGGAGACTACTGGACCAGTGACGGCGATGCGCGTCAGTTTTCGATGCAGGACGATGCGTGCGTAGCGTCCGGGTTGACCCGGGCGCGTGCCGGGACTCAACGCGCAGCGCTCGGTCCGTGTTTCAGGCCGCATCGCACACGCCAGTTGGGCGAGCTTTTCGCAGCGGATCTGACGCGCTGCGCGAATCGTCGCGGCTACGGCCAACGCCGATGCTCGCGGAACCAGCTCGATCAATGGGAGCTCGGCGCCCATTCGCCGCGACGCCTGCAACAGCAGCATTTGGCCGTTCCATTCCCAACCGCGAATGCGCCACGAGCGGCTTCCGTTCTCCGTCCAGCACGAAAGGATCAACTGGCCGTGCGCAACGGAGACGTCCATCTCGTCGCGGCGCAGCGCGTAAGTCTCACTGCGGCCGGCGGTGCAAAACCATTCTGCGTGTTGGCGAAAGAGCGCGGCGATCTGCTCGCGCGCGGCTTCGACGGAAGCACGAGAGGTGAGGTGTTCGAACATTTTGTGAGGTTCAGCGCTTTTGTCGGAAAGCTTCTACCCTGTGCTACCATTTTCGTCAAGGCTGGGTATGTGAGCACCACCGACTGCGTCGGTGGGATAGTTTGAAATGAAGAACATTTATCTCGCAGGTGCAGTAAGAACACCGATCGGAAAATTCGGCGGCACTTTGCAGTCATGGACGGCTGCGGACATGGGCGTCGCCGTCGCCCAGGAAGCATTGCGTCGCGCAAACGTCGCGCCGGATCAGGTCAACGATTCGATCTGGGGCTGCGCGCGACAAGCCGGCGGTGGCCCAAACGTTGCCCGCCAGGTTACGTTCCGCGCCGGCGTGCCGGACACCGTGCCGGCCTTCACTGTTAACCAGGCGTGCGGCTCAGGCCTCAAGGCGATCATCCTCGCCGCGCAGGAGATCATGTTGGGTCGCGCCGGCGCCGTGCTCGCCGGCGGCACGGAAAGCATGTCGCGCGTTCCCTACTTCGCCGAAGGCGCCCGTTGGGGCATGCGCATGGGCAACACGCAACTCGTCGACGGCATGTATCGCGACGGATTCAACGATCCGCTGTCCGGCCTGCTGATGGGCCAAACGGCGGAGAAACTCGCGCGGCA
>DASUOZ010000684.1:0-4272 GCA_036276375.1 Pyrinomonadaceae bacterium
AGGTTTGGCCCAAACGACGCCGGAGAAAGCGCCCGACATGTCGACTGAACTGCGCAACGCTTTCAACGAAGTCAACGGCTGGCTTACGACAGCCGCCGAAACGGTCCCGGCCGACAAGTATAACTATCGCCCGGTAGACACCGTGCGTACGTTCGGCCAACTGATCGCTCACATTACTGACTCTTACAACTACTTCTGCGCCCACGGCGTGGGCAATAAAGTCCAGTGGACCACGCCGGTCGAAGAGGGAAAGACCGACAAAGATGCGCTGCTCCCCAAGTTCAAGGAAGCCGTCGGACGATGCAACGCCGCTTACAGCTCCCCGAACGCCCAGCTTAGGCCGTTATTCACAAACGTGGGCCACACCAGTCTGCACTACGGAAACGTCATCACTTACATGCGGATGATGGGTCTGAAACCCCCATCAAGTTAGGTTTGCCTTCAAAAGTCGAATCATAGCCGCAAAGAGGCACAAAAGGCACAAATCTGTTAGGAAAACCTTTGTGCTTCTTGTGCTTCTTTGTGGCAATATACTTTCGAGGCAAAGTAGGAGGACAAGATAATGCAAAAGAACATCTACAACGAGGATTACTACTGCTTTTGAACCTTCCAGCAAGCGCCGCCGAGGCTATCCCTCCGAGACCAGAGTCAGGCGCGGCCTGCGAATGGTCCACGTTGAAAAAGAATTAGTCGAAAAACTCGGTAGAAACGACCTCTGTCCGTGCAATTCCGGACGCAGGTTTCAAGAAGTGCTGTCTCCGTAAGGGAAAGTTTGACGGCTCACTTCGCGACTACTACTTTTAGAGAGTGAAAATTTAAAGACCGGGTCCCAAAAAACGGGGCTCGGTCTTTTTTACGTTTTACGCCTAAATCCGCCACACCCTCCACGCCCGTAATTGACTCCAGACACCAACGAGCAAGCCATGGAAGCAACAACAAAACGCGAACGGCCGGCTGGGCGAAGGTTGACGATGACGAAGGCGGCGGTAATCCCGTTATTTATCGCTGCTTTTATTACCCTTGGTCTAACCGCCGGCAAGAAAATACTTCCGGGAGTCAGTGACAACGCTGTCGGGAAAGATTCTTTTGTGCAACCGGCAGCGTGCCGTTTGGTTCTGGCGCCACTCCCGGGAACCAATTCGATCGACGACGAGATCGGCCGGCAACAAGCCCTCATCCTCAAGGGCTCATCGCCCGCGAACGGACTCGAACGACTCGGATGGTCTTTTGTTAAGAAGGCGCGGCTCTCGTTCGATGCCGGCTTCTACAAGCTGGCAGAACAATGCGCTGCCTGCATGGAAGCGCGTGGCCTGAAAGGTCCGGACGCGTTGCTGTTACGCGCACATGCTTTACAAAGCCTGCACCGTTTCGCCGAAGCCGAATCTGTCGCGCGCGCGCTCGTCAGTCAACGTGAGCGGCCTTTTGATTACGGCGTGCTTGGCGACATTCTGATCGACCAGGGCAAGCTTCGTGAGGGCGCCGCGGCCTATCAGAGAATGGTCGATCTGCGGCCTGACTTGCAGTCGTACTCGCGAGCCGCGCACGTGCGCTGGCTCACCGGAGATCTCGCGGGCGCAATTGAATTGATGAACCTCGCCACGCGCGCAGCCAGCCCAAACGATCCCGAAGCCGCAGCCTGGGCATTTACTCGGCTCGCGCTCTATCAACTTCAAACGGGCGCTACGAAACAAGCGTTGGATTCGTGCACGGCGGCCCTGTCGCTGCAACGCGATTATGCACCCGCAATGCTCGCGCGCAGCCGCACTCTGCTGGCGATGGACCGCGTCGCCGATGCAGTGGTCGAGCTCAAGCGAGCCGTGAATCTGAATCCCCTGCCCGAATATAAATGGACGCTGGCTGACGCTCTCATCAGTGCCGGCAATCGTGCTGAGGCCGCTGAAATCGAGTCACAAATTGGCGAACGTTCGGCCGGCGAAGAGCCACGAACCGTTTCACTCTACCTTGCGACGCGCGGACGCGAGGTCGAACGCGCGATCCGCTTGGCCCGGCAGGAGCTGGCAAACCGCAACGACGTCTTTACGCATGACGCCGTCGCGTGGGCGCTCGCCGCGGCCGGACGCGTCACCGAAGCACAGCAGCACATCACGCACGCACTGTCGGAAGGTACGGCCGACCCACGCCTCTATCTGCACGCAGGAGTTATTGCCGCGCTGAACCACGATCACAAATCGGCCAGACGCTGGTTGGCAAAAGCTGCAACTGCGCAACAGATGTTGTTGCCGAGTGAACGAATGCAGCTTGCCGCGTGGCGCGCAACGCCTTCGGAGTTCAACCTCCGTCCGATTTTCGAGTTTTGTGCAAAGCTAAAACGAACTAAGGAGTAAAACCAAAAATGCCTACCTTCTTTACGAAACTGCGACGAGCCGTCGCCGCAACGCTGCTGGTCGCTCTGCCGGCCGCACTGCTGCCGGCGACTGCACTCGCTTCGAGTCACATGGACGCGCCGCTGATCACACTCGATCCGGCCGCCAACACCACGGACGTCTACGCGTTTGTGGACCAGGATGGAGCTCAGAAGTCGTTGGTTCTGGCACTCGGTGTGTACCCGCACCAGGAGCCGGGGATTGGACCAAACAAGTACAACTTCGACGACAACGTGCTCTACGAGATCCACGTTTCGCTGGGCCCGGACGTCGCCGCCGGCCGCGCGACACTGAGCTATCAATTTCGGTTCACGACCAACTTCAAAAACCGCAACACGATTCTTCAGTCGTATCTCGGCGTAGTGCAACACGCCGGCGACGCGAACCAGAACCTGACACAAACCTACACGGTGACGAAAATAGACCATCGCACCAATCGCGAAACACTGCTCGGCACCGGAGTGGTTCCGCCCAACAACCAGGGCAACGCAACGCCTTTCTACAATCAGGCAAACAACGGTGAGAATCCGGCGCGAGACGGCGTGGCCACCGAAGCCGAGCTCGACCGCTACACGCGCGAGGCGATAGCTGAGCTGTCGCATGGCTATGTGGCCTTCGCCGGCCAGCGCGACGATGGTTTCTACGCGGACATCCAGTCGATCTTCGATCTGCTCAAGCTGCGCAACCCGGGCAAGGATTCGCAGGGCGGTTTCAACCTTCATCTGATGGCGCTCGAAGTGCCGGTTGCCGAGCTCGGCGGCGACCAGCAGATCGCCGGCGTTTACGCAACCACGAGCCGGCAGTCAGTTCGGGTGCTCAATGACAAGCTCCCGGCGAAGAACAATGGACCATTCGTTCAGATCGCCCGCCAGGGAAATCCGCTTTTCAACGAAGGACTGGTGGCGATTGCGGATAAGGATCTGTACAGCCGCACCACTCCGGCGAGCGACAGCGATCTGTTCAGAAAGTATGCCGAAACACCGGAGCTGGCGCGTTTGATCAACCTGCTTGTCTTCAACGCACCGGTTGCTCCGGAAACGAATCGCACCGACATCGCCGGCATCTACATTCCCGATCTGATCAAGGTCGACCTGTCAACGAGCAAAGTTCGCTTCGCCGGAGGTGGTCCTGCCAACGCAACCAACCCTGACGACGCCGGCTTCTCGCGCCTCAGCATCTTCGGCGGCGACGTGTTGAAGAGCAACATTCAGGATCCGTTCAAGAACGGTGGATTCATTCCCGGCGGATGGCCTAACGGCCGGCGCTTTGGCGACGACGTGGTTGACATCGCGGTGACGGCGCTGATCAGCGACCTGCGCGATCCAAACAATCTGATCATTCGCGGTCCGGCAGGTGACGGCGTCGATCGCAACGACATGGCTTTCAACAAAGTCTTTCCTTACGAGTCAACTCCGCAGAACGGCCGTAACCATCAACACCCATGACCACACGCTTTCTACAACTTTTCACAACGGGGATGCTTGCGGGCATCCTCGTTCTTCTTCTGACGGGCAGCGCCCACGCGCACGATCCGGGCTTGAGCGCCGTAGAGGTTCGCGTTCTCGCGGACCGAATGGTGGCGGAGGTCAGTTTTGCACCTGATGATCTTGAAGGAGTTCAGCAGTCTGCCGCGACTCTTCTCGCGATCTACGACAACGAGAGAAAGCTGGAGTTGCGATCGTACAGTCGTAGCTCGCCCGATCGGACCAGCGTTCATTTTGTGTTCGAGTTTCCAAATGCGACGGCAAGTGAACTACGCATCAGCGCGCCCGTGCTGACGACTCTGCCTCGCGGACATAAGCAGTTCTGCTCGGTCTACGATCACGACAACCGTCTGCTCGCCGAGCGCATGCTCACCGCGGACGCAACAGACCTCACCATTGATTTG
>DASUOZ010000685.1:0-2577 GCA_036276375.1 Pyrinomonadaceae bacterium
TGATGCGCGAACAACTGCTGCGCACGATCAAACTCGCGCCGGAGTTCGCGCCCGCGTATTACCTGTTGGCTTTTGTCCATCTCGTCACGGAAGAACATCTCGATGAGGCGCTCCAGATGGCGGAGAAAGCGCGGCGACTCGACCCGAGCAAAGCGAGTTACGTGCTGCTGCTCGCCGAGATTCATGCGCAACGATCGGACCTCGCGGCTGCTCGTTCGCTGCTGGATCCGTTGACGCGCGACTCGGATCCGCGGATTAAGAACGAAGCGCAGAATCTGCTCGACCGTTTGAATAACCCTGCGGGATCGCGTGCGACGCGCGATGCGGCCGCGAAGATGAGTAGCGCGATTCCCGCGGAGCCGGTCGCCTCGAGCACCACGCGCACGTTGGGCGGCGATACAAGTGGCGGTACGGCGATCCGAGACGGGCAAACGATCGAGACTTCCGGTGCGCTACCGACTGTCGACGAGCTGCTCGCGCGCTACGTTGAAGCGATGGGCGGGGCGAAGGCGATTAACGCCCTCACGAGCCGCGTGATCAAAGGAACCGTCGACATTCCCGGAGTGAGCCGTGGCGGCAGTTTCGAAACATACACACAGGCGCCAAACAAGAGCATGACTATCGTCGACGCGTATCCGATGGGGCGAATAAAAGTGGGTTACAACGGGCGCGGCGGTTGGACGCAAACGCCGCAGGGCGTGCAGGTGGTGAAGGTTGCGGCGGAGTTGGCGTCGTTGCAACGCGACAGTGACATTAACGCGCCGCTGAGAATTAAGACGAACTTCGCGAAAGTGACGTTGGCGGGAACGAGTCAGATTGGTTATCGGGAAGTTTATGTGTTGGACCTACAGCCCGCGGTTGGTGCGGTCGAACGACTTTATCTCGACGCGAAGACGTATCTGCCCGTGCGTATCAACACGACGCGCAAACTGGGCGCCGTGCTCGCGCCGGTGGAGGTTTACCTCGACGACTGGCAGGCGGTGGAAGGCATTCAATACCCGTTCAGTATTAGTCAACGTTTTCAAAAATTAACGCTGAGCTACACGGTCAAAGAGATCCGCCACAACCTCCCGCTGGAGGCCAGCTTGTTCGAGGCGCCGAAGTAGCACCTCGTAAATCCAACACCGAAGGTGTTCGCTAGTTCCAGCCCACGGTTGCTTCAACCGTGGGTTACGTTAAAAAAGAGAATTAGTGTAACGCTGAAAGCGTTGCGCAGCGTTGTTCGCGGAGCGCCGCGCTACTCGCGATAAAGATTGTCGAAACGCATGCTGGAGGGGGTGAAGCGGAGCTCGACCGTGCCTGTCGGGCCGTTGCGCTGCTTGGCGATGATCAACTCGGTGACGTTTTTGCGATCCTCAGGCATCGCGTCGCGTTCCTCGGGCGTCTTGTATTGCTCCTCACGAAAGATGAAAGCGACCAGGTCCGCGTCCTGTTCAAGCGCGCCCGACTCGCGCAGGTCCGCCAGTTGCGGACGATGATCCGAACGCGACTCCGGCGCCCGCGAGAGCTGTGACAACGCCACCAGCGGCACATTCAACTCTTTCGCCAGGCCCTTCAACTCGCGCGAGATCTGCGACACTTCCTGCTGCCGCGACTCGACCCGTTTTGCCGAACCCGACATCAACTGCAAGTAGTCAACAATGATCAGGTCCAGCTTCTTCTGCTCGGCCGCGAGCCGCCGCGCCTTTGCGCGCATCTCCAACACACTCAAGCCCGGTGTGTCGTCCAAATAGATCTTCGTGTCGGCGAGTATTCCGAGTGACTTCGCAATCTGCGCCCACTCGAGCCGCGAAAGAAATCCGTTGCGAAAACGCTGCGCGTCGATGTTGCCCTGCGAACAGAGCATACGCATCACCAGCGACTCCTTCGACATTTCCAACGAGAACACACCAACCACCGCGCCTGCGTGAATCGCCGCGTTCTCCGCGAGCATCAATGCGAAACTCGTTTTTCCCATCGACGGCCGCGCCGCGAGAATGATCAGGTCGGAGCTTTGAAGGCCGGAAGTTATCTTGTCGAGATCGGCAAAGCCGGTCGTGAGCCCGGTGAGCACCGCGGCGCGGCCTTCCATCTCCTGCACCTTTTCCAACAACTGCTCCGCGATCGGTTTCACGTGCACAAAACCCTGACGGATGCGCTCGTCGGCAAGTTGAAAGATCGCGTGCTCCGCGTGGTCCAGAATGATTTCCGGCTCGTCTTCTTCGGCCAGTGCTTCCTGCGTGATCTTGTTTGCGCTCTTGATAAGTTGGCGCAGCATCGACTTGCCGCGCACGACTTTCGCGTAGTGCAGGATGTTGGTGGAATGCGGCAGACCGTAAGTGAGATTGGCGATGAAACTGATGCCGCCGACGGACTCGAGCGCGTTCTCTTTTTTGAGCTCTTCGCCGATCAGAATCGGGTTGATCTCGGCGCCGCGCTCAAACAGCGCCACCATGCCGAGAAAGATGCGTCGATGCGACGGCACGTAAAAATCTTCAGGCCGGAGTTGCTCGATAGCCTGGCTGATCAGGCCGTTGTCGAGCAGCACGGCGCCAAGAATCGCGCGCTCTGCCTCGGAACTGTTTGGCAGTGCACGTT
>DASUOZ010000686.1:0-2303 GCA_036276375.1 Pyrinomonadaceae bacterium
CCGCCGAACTTGCCGGGAAGCTGAGTGAGCAAAACAGATTTTTGCGAGCGCCGCGTCTCTTGCTTGTGCAGTGTGAGTCTAAAACTCCACCACGCCAGCAGCGCAAACGAGGCAGCGAGCGTCGTGAGCGCAGCAAGGGCACGAAACGGCGTTGGCGAAGTGGCAGCGGCAACTGCCAGCCGGTGCGGCAGTAGTGAGCTCAACGACGCCGCGAATTGACTTTGCCTTTCAAACCAAATGACGCCGGCGACTACGCTGGCCACCAGCAACACCACGAATGAAAGTCGTCTAGCCAGTGCGCCCTGCAACAAGTGCGTGATCGTCAGACTCACAAACAGTCCCAACAGCAAAAACACAGACAAGCCAATCACGCCGGCGACGGGATGCGCGGTTGTCGCAATCGGATAACCGAGCGCCAGCGATAGGGCAAAGATGATCCAACTCAGCGGGGAACAAAAAACCGATCCCACGCGAATGACGAAAAGCTCGAGCGTCGTGAGCGGGAAATGCAGCAAGGAACGGCTCGAGATCGCACGTCGCGACTCGCCCATCACCGGCGCCATCCATGCCAGAAACACCACGATCAAAAGCGCTTCGTAGCGTGACGTTTCGCCCCGCGCGAGCTGCGACGCGGCGACCGGGAGTTGTTGAAAAAACCGGACTGCTCCCAACCCGCCGATCAAAACTATAGCGCCGGCGTTACTCGCGCGCAGATTTGCTGAGCCGCGAAAGCGGCGCCAGTAGGCGCGCCATTGAAACTTGAGCACCGCCTTTATCCGATCCACTCAAACTCCTCGGCTGTTCGTCGCTGCACGTACTTAAAGTAAACGTCTTCCAGTGTTCGACCCGCGCGCAACGTCTCTTCCATCGTGCTCGTACAGACGAGCTCGCCGTGCACGATCACACCAAAGTTATGGACCAGTCGCTCGACCACTTCGAGTATGTGCGAGGTCAGAAAGACCGTGATTCCCTTCCCGGACATCTGGATCAGCAAGTCTTTGATACTGCGTGACGCGACCGGGTCGATGCCTTCGAAAGGCTCGTCCAGGAACAGCACCTTTGGGTTATGAATCAACGCCATCGCCAGCCCGCACTTCTTCTTCATCCCGAAGGAACACTGCTCGATCAAAGTGTGACGGTCGGACCAAAGGTCGAGATAGTTCAGTAGTTGTTCCGCGCGCGCTTCGGTTTCGCGTGCAGTCAAGCCGTAGATTGGCCCACAGAGTTTGAGGTGCTCCCAGATCGTCAACGAGTCGAAGAGCGCAAGATCTTCGGGTAAGACGCCGATGTTCTGTTTGATTTCGATAGGCGACGTCCGTATTGATGAGCCGTCAACGAGAGCGTCGCCTGCCGACGGTTTGAGAATGCCGGTGAGCATCTTGACCGTGGTTGACTTGCCGCTGCCGTTCGGTCCGAGAAAACCGAAGATGACGCCTTTGGGAACTTGCAGGTTGAGATCGTGAACGGCGACGAAGTTGCCGAATTTTCTGGTCAGTCCGGTTGTTTGAATCATCGTCTACAAGCGCGCAGGAAGAATACACGCGCCCCAGATTACAAGCAAAATATTTGACCTTACGACCGCGAGGGAATATCTTTTACCTAATCGTCCCGGCGCGAAACTTTCAATCCACCCGACTGCCGTTCCCCTTGAAATCGCTAATTAACCGCCCCTGGGGGAAACGTACTATGCGCACAACCAGGAACCTCATTGTAGCCGCATCATTGTTGGTGCTGAGTCTGTCGTTCGTAACGTCCGCGAGCGCGAAGTCCGGCGCGCGAAAACAGCGCCCGCTGACACGCGCTGAACTGAAGCAGGCGGAAGCGCGCCTGGCGGAAATGGGGTACGGTCCCGGACGCGTTGACGGTGTGATCGATGCCCACACGCGCAAGGCGTTGCTACTGTTTCGTAAGTGGGAAGGCCTGAAGCTAATGGGCGGGCTCGGTCGCAAAGAGTTTGACGCGATCATGAACGCTGATGCTCCGGCGGCGCGAGACGCGGGTTATCGTCACGTCGAAGTGGATCTCGAACGGCAGTTGCTCCTGTTGGTTAACGATGAAGGCGCGATCACGCGCATCGTTCCGGTCTCCACGGGCAGCAATAAGCGGTACAACGAAAACGGAATCCGCGGTCTGGCTTACACGCCGACGGGCCGCTTCCGCATCTACGCAAAGATCGCCGGCTGGCGAAAGTCACCGCTCGGCTTACTCTATTATCCAAGCTACTTCAGCGACGGCCTCGCGATTCACGGAAACCCTTCCGTGCCTCACTCGCCGCAGAGTCATGGCTGCGTGCGCATTCCGAT
>DASUOZ010000687.1:0-7700 GCA_036276375.1 Pyrinomonadaceae bacterium
AACTCTTCGGGACCTTCGTCAGTCGCCTGTCGCTTCGTTCCGGTGATAAACGACTGGTAAGTGGTTAGTCTTTGCCCGGTTCCGGAGCGCGGCAGCAGTTTTAGAAACACGTCGAGATCCGCGAACCGCGGCAACAGCTTCTCGATTCCCATCACGGCAATGTGCGTGCGCGGCAAACTCGTCGTCAACCGAATGTTGCCTTCGTTTTCCACGATCACGATCGTTCCCGTTTCCACAATGCCGAAGTTAACGCCGCTGATGCCCACGTCGGCGGCGGCAAATCGCTCGCGCAAAGTCGTGCGCGCGGTGCTGGTCAGTTGGGCCACGTCGTCGGTCGGCGCCATGCCAAGCTCAGTCGTAAACAGCTCCGCGACCTGCCGCTTCGTTTTGTGAATCGCGGGCGCGATGATGTGCGACGGAGTTTCATGTGCGAGCTGAATGATGTACTCGCCGAGATCGGTTTCGACCACCTGCATGCCGGCACGTTCCAGCGCCTCGTTCAAATGAATCTCTTCCGTCGTCATGCTCTTGCTTTTGACGACGTTGCGAGCGCCGCGTTCGAGGGTCAGTCGCGTGATGATCGTGTTTGCTTCGGCGGCGTCGCGGGCCCAGTGAACTTGCGCGCCGCGCTTCTCCGCGTTGTCGACAAACGTTTCCAGATACTGGTCGAGATGCAGCAGCACGTCGTCTTTGATCGCGCGCGCGTGACTGCGCAGTTCCTCCCAATTGCTCAAGCGCGCGGCCGCGTCGCGCCTAAGCTTGCCGAAAAGCGTGGTCGCGTGACGCAATGCGCCGCGCAACTGCGCGTCCTGCAACGCGACCTTCGCATTCTCAGCAAACGTTTCCGTGTTCATTCGTGTAAATCCGTGGCCGCCAACAACTCCGCCAGATGCATCACGCGAACCTGCGAACCCTTCCGCGACAAACGCCCGCCGATCTGCATCAGGCAACTCGCGTCAGCGGAAACAACCGCCTGCACGCCCGCGCGCTCAATCGCTTCGATCTTCTGGTCGAGTATGGCCAACGAGATCTCCGGATACTTCACCGAGAAGGTGCCGCCAAACCCACAACACGCTTCCGCATTTTCAAGCTCAACAAACTCAGCGCCGCGCACGTTGCGAATCAACCTTCGCGGCTCTGTCTTGATGTGGAGATCGCGCAACCCGTGACACGCGTCATGCCACGTTAACCTTCCGTGCCAGCTCGCGCCGACGTCCTCGGTCTTCAGCACGCGAACCAAAAACGAACTGAGCTCGTACGTTCGCGACGCGATCGCTTGCGCGCGTTCGCGCCACTCGCGTTCCTCGCTGAAAAGCTCCGGAAAATGATGGACCATCGCCGTGCACGATCCGGATGGGCTCACGATCGCGTCGGCTTTGCTGTCTTCGAAAACTTCGACGAATCGTTTCGCAACCTGCCGCGCTTCGTTGCGATAACCGGTATTGAACGCAGGCTGGCCGCAGCACGTCTGGCGATCGTCAAACTCAACTTCACAACCGGCGCGCCGCAGCACGGCAACAGAACTCGTCCCGATGCTGCTCCAAAGCTGATCGACCAGACACGTGACGAACAGGGAAACCTTCATGACATTGTCGATTGCTTATTTTCGATTGCCGATTTCCTCAAACCGGCAACACCACCACTCCCTTTACATAGTCAGCCGAGCGGACCTCCCGAGTTAACGCGGCCTCGACTTCGCCGAGTGACTTGTATCGATGAGTGATTAACGGCTCGACGTCGATCTGCTTCTGCTCGATTAAATTCAGCGCACGCGTGTAAACCGAAGGGCGTCCATCCGTTTCGAAACCGCCGGACGCACCCGCGGAGCTCACGAGCACCGGCTCCTTGAAAAGTATGCTGCTGAGCACGCTCACGTCCGTGCCCGTGTGACCATGACCGTAAAGCAGCACCGTCGCCTGTTTGCAAATCAACCCGGGAATCGTACGCAACACCGCACCCGAACCGGAAGCTTCGATCAAATACTCGACGCCTTTGCCGCCGGTGTAGTCACGCACCACCCCGACCGGATCGTCGCCGGAATCGACGGCTTCACTGGCGCCAAAGCCTTTGGCGAGTTGTCGCTTGCGTTCGTTTGGATCGCTGACGATCAGCAAACCTTCGTAGCCGAGCACGTTTCGTAAGTATTGAGTGAACAGCAATCCCGCGGGACCAGCGCCGCATATTAACACGCTGCGCACACGACTATCCGCGGTCGCCGCATTAATCACGTGGCGGGTGCGGGTTTTCGCAACTGTGTCGGACGAGTGAATGACGCAGCCGAGCGGCTCGACCAGCGCTGCCACCGCGGCTTCGATGGGCGCGGTTATCTTGACGGCGTTGACTGCGGGCACGGCGATAAACTCCGCCAACCCGCCGGGCAAACCGGTGATACCGTGTTCGCGATAGAACTCGCACTGGTGAGAATTGCCGGTCGCGCAGTATTCACAAAGCACCTCGCGCCGGCGGCTGACGCAGTTCAAACCCTGATCGATAACGACGCGATCGCCCGGCCGGAGATCGTCGATGGCGCTGCCAACCTCTTCGACAACGCCCGAGATCTCGTGACCGAGAATCTGCGGCTGCACGGTTAACGGAATCGGCTGGTCGTACTCGTTCGTGTTGTAGTTTGCGTGCCCCGCGAAGATGTGAACGTCGGTGCCGCAGAGCCCAATCGCCGTCGTTCTCACCAACACCTCGTAAGCCGAGATTGCGGGCTTCGGAACGTCGCGTACTTCGAGCCGTCGCACGTCACACAACACACTCGCCTTCATCGTGTTGCTCATGTGATGTCACTCGTGTCGAGACGGCCGGAGTCGCGCAGTTCGGCGAATCGCTTCATCGTCTCGCGAATGCCGTCGGCGTAGGGAGTTGACGGTAGCGGCCGCGCCTTCAGTGATGTCGCCGGTTACGAACCTGACTCGCGCCAAATCATTAAGGCTCATGACCGCGCCAAGACGGCGCGAGTCGTCGCTGCGATCGAACACAATCGCCTCATCGCCTCGTTCAATCAGCGCCTTGACGATCCACGAGCCGATGCAACCCTGCGCGCCGGTAATGAAGTAACGCTCACCCATCGTCAGTTCACCACTGTTTGACCACCCGGTAAAACAACCGGGCGTTGCCATCAAAAATGAGCCCGCGCTGCGCGGCGCTGAGATCCTCCAGCAGTTCCTGAAACGTTTCGAGCACCCGCCGGTACGACGCGGCGAGTAAACACACGGGATGATCGCTCCCAAACATTAAACGCTCCGGCGTGAACAACTCCAACGCAAAATCAACGTAAGGCCGCAAATCATCCGTCTGCCACGTGGTCCAATTCGCTTCCGTCACCAATCCCGACAACTTGCAGAAAACATTCCGAAACGTCGCGAGCGGCCGCAGCTCGCGGGCCCATTCATCAAACTCGCCCGTCGCGATCGGCGGCTTGGCCAGATGATCGATCACCAACAACAACTGCGGACACTCTTCAGCCACCCGCCGCGCGTATTTCAAGTGCCGCGTATGAACCAACAGGTCAAAAGTAAGCCCATAATCCGCCACGCGCCGCAAGGCCCGCAGCACCTCAGGCTGCACGAGCCAATCATCCTGCGCCTCGCTCTCAACCAAATGCCTGACGCCCTTAAATCTCGGATTTGGGGTCAACTCCTCTAACTGCCGCTCAACCTCGGGGCTCGTTAAGTCGACCCATCCAACCACGCCGCCGATAAAATAATTTTCCGCAGCAAGCTGCAAAAGCCAGCGCGACTCCGCCACACTATTGCTCGCCTGGACCACCACACACCTATCGACACCGTTCTCCTGCAACACAGGCTCGACCTGCGCCGGCAGATAATCGCGGTAGAGCACCGTGTCGTCGCTCTTCATCCACGGATAATCAAACCGGCCCACCTGCCAGAAATGTTGATGAGAATCGATTATGAGTACTTCACCTCCCTCGTTTTAGAGGTACTTCTCCCAGTGACCGAGGATTGTGCGGAGCTCGTCCAACTCTTCGGGCGTGACATTCACGAGCGGCGGCCGCACCGGCCCGCCATTCAAACCAACCATATCCATCAGCGCCTTCATCGCCGAAACTTCATAACCTCTTCGTCGTGATCGAAGCGAGTAAAGCGGGATCACGCAAGTCTCCAACAACTCGCTGAGCGCTTCATTGTCATCCGCTGTCGCGAGCTCGTGAAGCTTGAGCGAGAGCGCGGGCGCAACCGTGGCAATGCTCGAACTGAAGGTGCGAATTCCGGTGCTGTAATACGCGCCGACCAGATCGTCGCCCGCGCCGCCAATCCAATGCAGACGTTCGCCGACGTGATGCATGATCGACTGAAGCTGGCGAATGTCGCCGTGGCCGTCTTTCCAGGCGACGAGGTTTGGAATCGTGGTTAATCGTTCTGCCATCGCGGGACTGAACCTGGCCCAATCACGCGCGTAAATGATCATTCCGAGACGCGCGGCCTGACTGATCGATTTGTAAAACTCAAACATTCCTTCGTCATCAGCCTGCGGATAGTAAGGCGGGAATACGAGAATGCCGTCAGCGCCGGCTTTCTCCGCCGCCTGGACCATCTCGATAGCGACGCGTTGACCAAAACCTACACCCGCAATAACCGGAACGCGATCTTCAACGGCGAGCGCCGTCAATTCGATCACGCGCAGATACTCAGCGGGTGTGAGCGAATAAATCTCGCCGGTACCACCGGCCGCAACGATCGCGGAGATCGGATACTCCAGCAACTTGTTCAGGTTTTTATGAAGGCCCGGCAGGTCAAGTGAGAGATCATCTTTGAAGGGCGTAACCGGAAACGCGACCACACCGGACAGTTTGTTACGCAAAGTGTTGGGATGCATCGGTTGTTAGTTCCTGATTCGACTCTGCCGTGAATTCGCCGATCCTACTAAAGATCTTCGTTTTCGTGTTAATTTATGTCCTCCCACAAAAACTTTCAGGAGCACAAAATGGCTAAATCTCGCGACGACGAAGATCAGAAGCCCGACCACAGCCCGAGTCGACGCAAATTTTTGCAGGGCGTTGGCATCGCCGGAGCCGGCGCCGCCATTGCCGATCAACTGTGGCACGAGAAAACGGAAGCAAAGGAACAACAGGGAACGACTGCAAACGTGTCGGGTGCGACGAAGATCACGTTGCAGGTCAACGGCCGCCCGCGCAACGTGGAAGTTGAGCCGCGCACGACACTGCTCAACGCGTTGCGCAATCATCTCGAGCCCGCGGTCACCGGACCAAAACTCGTGTGCGACGCCGGTACGTGCGGCGCCTGCACAGTGTTGCTCGACGGCAAACCCGTCTACTCCTGTCTCGTCCTCGCGGTTGACGCGACGGATAAGAAGATCACGACAGTCGAAGGGCTCGGCTCGCCTGAGAATCCCAACGCCGTGCAGGCTGCGTTTGTCGAACACGACGCGTTGATGTGCGGCTTCTGCACGCCGGGATTCGTCACCACCATCTCGGCTTATCTGAAGCAGAACCCTAATCCGTCGCTCGAGCAAGTTCGCGAAGCGTGCAAAGGAAACTTCTGCCGCTGCGGCACCTATCCGCGAGTCTTCGAAGCAGCACTGGCCGCGGCCAAGTCTAATTCGTCGTCTTCCCAGAGGTAAGACATGCCACAACAAGCACAACCGTCACCGTCACCAAAACCGAAAAAGAAGATTCGCGTTCCGCGCGTCGTCAACGGCGTCGAACAAATGGTCGAGATCGAAGTCGACGAAGATAGCGGACCAGGCTGGGGACCAAATGACAAGCACACGCTGCTTAATCACCGCATTACACGCGTCGATGGGCCAGTGAAAGTGTCCGGCGCCGCGCGTTACACCTACGACCAGCGTCTGCCCGGCATGCTCTACGGCCGCATTCTCCGTTGCCCGCACGGCCACGCGCGCGTGACGAAGCTCGACACCGAAGGAGCCTCGAAGATTGCGGGTGTGAAGGCGATCGTGCCCGCGCCGCTGACGGAGCTCAGATTCGCCGGTGCTCCAGTCGCTGCCGTGGCCGCGGTCACGCCTGAAATTGCGGGCGATGCACTGCGCGCGATCAAAGTCACTTACGAAGTATTGCCGCACGTGGTCCACGGCGATGCGGCCCTGAAGCCTGACGCGCCGAAGGTGGTCGCCGAAGAAAACAACGTTCAGGAAAAAGCGAAGAACGGCGATCTCGCGAAAGTCGAAGCCGCTTTCGCAACTGCCGACGCGATCGTCGAAGCTGAATACATGACCCAGCGCGTTCATCACGCATGTCTCGAAACTCACGGCATGGTCGTCGATTATCGCGGCGGAAACAGCGCAACGATCTACGCCTCGACGCAGGGCACGTTCACGATTCCTGCCGACTCAGCGAAAGAGTTGGGACTCGATCAAAGCGCCGTAGTTTCGACTGTTGAGCACATGGGCGGCGGTTTTGGATCGAAGTTTGGCATCGGCACTGAAGGCATGTTTGCGTGCCGGCTGTCGAAAGCAACGAAGGCGCCGGTGAAGTTGATGCTCACGCGTTACGACGAGTTTGTGATGGCCGGCAATCGCTCGGGCTCGCGGCAGAAGTTGAAAGCGGGCGTGAAGAACGACGGCACGATCGTCGCCCTGCAAGCGAAACAGTATCGTCTCGGCGGCATCGGTCAGGGCTCGCAAGCCGGCCAGCCGTATATCTATCGCATGGGTGACAGCTATCGCGAGATTTATGCGTTGCACACCAACGAAGACTCCGCCATCGCGATGCGCGCGCCCGGTCACCCGCAGGCGTCGTTTGCGGTCGAATCGTTGGTCGACGAGCTCGCTTACAAGATCAAGATGGACCCGGTCGTGTTTCGCAAGAAGAACTTACGCGACGAGGTCTATCACCGGCAATTGGACCGCGGTGCAAAAGAGATCGGCTGGTCCAGAAGGAACCCGATCGCGGGCGCCAATCCCGGGCCGTTGAAACGTGGTATGGGTTGCGGCGTCGGCACGTGGGGCGGGGGCGGCAACAACCAGTGCAAAGTCGATGTGACGATCTCGCGCGACGGCTCGGTGCTCGTCGCTGTTGGTACGCAGGACCTGGGCACGGGCACACGCACGTTCACGCGGGCGATCGTCGCCGAAGAATTCGGTCTCGGGATTCGCGACGTCAAAGAACAAATTGGTAGCTCAAAACTCGGTTCCGCGAACCCGTCCGGTGGATCGACGACCGCAGCCTCGCTCTCGCCGTCAGTGAAGGACGCGGCCATCAAGGCGCGCCTGATATTCGTGGAGCGCGTGGCGCCGTTGCTCGGTAACGCGAAACCGGAAGAAGTGGTTTTTGCCGGCGGAAAAGTCAGCGCGAACGGACGTTCGCTCGCGTGGAAACAGGCGTGCGCGGCGCTTCCTGCCGCAGGCATCACGTCGCACGGCGAGTGGCGTGCGGACTTGCAGGCGCGCGGCGTTCACGGTGTGTGTTTTGCCGAAGTTGAAGTTGACGTGGAAACAGGTTATGTCAAGCCGATCAAGATGGTCCACATTCAGGATGGTGGCTTGCCGCTTAATCGGTTGACGATGGAGAGTCAGATCAACGGCGGCGTGATCCAGTCAATTGGCATGGCCCTCTGGGAAGGCCGCGTGATGGATGCGCAGCTTGGCATGCAACTCAATCCCGGCTTTGGCGATTACAAGCTGCCGGGAAGTCTCGAGATGCCCGAGTTGGTCCCCATCATCGACGATGACGATAAGCGCGAAGCCGTCATCGG
>DASUOZ010000688.1:0-2767 GCA_036276375.1 Pyrinomonadaceae bacterium
CCCCGAGAATCCTTATCTTCCGACCGCCGACATCGGTGCGCCGCAGTTCATTCGCGATCACCCAACCTTCGACGGACGTGGTGTGACGATCGCAAACATTGACGGAAACTCACCCGATATTCTCGCACCGGAACTGCAAAAGGCACTGGCAATCGACGGCACCCCGGTCCCGAAATTTTCAGACGTCGTGCTTGGACTGGATCCGATAGACGACGACACTCCCTTGCGAGTCGAGATGTCGAATGAGGTCGAGGCGCGTGACGGGCGCTTTGAGTGGAAGCAAGCTACGTATCAAACTCCTGACAACGGGAAATATCGGCTCGGCTTTTTCGACGTCAACGCATTTGGCGGCGGTCTGTTGCGAACGTATCTGCCGCAGGCGTCGAAAGAAAACAGTCTGCTCGCGGTTCTCTGGCAGGAACACACCGGCCTCGTCCGCGTGGACACAAACTTAAACCAGAGCTTCGCGGACGAAACGGCACTCACCGATTTCAACTCTTCCTACCGTGCAGGTGTTTTAGGCAAAGACAATCCGGCAACGCCTCTGCGCGAAACCGTTGCCTTCACGATCCTCATCGAATCTCAACACAAGCTCATCTATCTCGCACCGCTCGCAAACGGTCACGCCACCGCTACCGCGAGCATTGCGGCCGGCCACAACTTCTTTGGCGGTCAAATGAATGGTGTTGCACCCGGCGCTCGGATCGCATCGGCGCTGAGAAAGTCAGTCACACACTCGTTCATCGAAACGATGATTCTGACCATCAGGAATCCAAAGATTGACCTGGTCACGCTGCAATGGGCCGCGCGCATCCCGCCAATGGATGGCAGTTCCGTATTGGGTCTCGTTTTTCAACGCCTAATCGAAAAATACAAAAAGCCGATCTTCGCGAGTGCGGATAACTTCGGACCGGGATTAAGCACCACTGGCGAACAGTCGATGCCACAGAAAGTGATCAGCGTCGGCGGTTATGTAAACAAGCGCTCGTGGGAATCAAACTTCGGAGTTTCCCCTATTACAAACGACACGCTCGTAAACCTCTCCGCGCGTGGACCACGCTCCGATGGTGCTTTGAAACCGGATTTGGTAGCGCCCGCGTCCGTCGTCAGCGCGGATTTTGGCGTCTACGAAACTCGAGTGCCGCCACCATTCGCGTTGCCACCCGGATACAGTGCCGGCGCAGGAACATCTGCTTCCGCGCCGATGGCCGCGGGCGCTGCGGCACTGCTCATCAGTGCCGCCAAACAAACCGGCGTCCCTTATGACGCTGACCGAATAGCCTGGGCATTAAAGACGAGTGCGCGACACTTGCCGGCGATCGGCGCCCACGAGCAAGGCAATGGTTTGATAAACGTCGCCGCAGCCTGGGAAGCACTCAAGCAAGCGCCTGCGCCAGTCGCCGTTGAGAGCTCCGCGCAGATCAATGTCGCTATCGGTCCCTATTTGAAGTCGCCCAACCACGGACCGGGAATCTATGAACGCGAGGGTTGGCAACCGGGTCAATCCGGGCAACGAACAATCACGTTCACTCGCACTTCCGGCAGTGCCGAGCCCGTCAGTTACGTCGTCCGCTGGACCGGCAACGACGGCACGTTCACCAGCGCCGCGAACATCCGCCTGCCTCTAAACCGGCCGGTTGCATTTCCCGTCGCGATCGACGCGAAAACTCCGGGTGTACATAGCGCGATTCTCAATCTCGACGAGAGTAGCGGCGCGAGTAGCGGCGCGAGTAGCGGCGCGAGTAGCGGGGCGAGTAGCGGCGCGCGTTCCGTGTACCAGGTCCTAAACACCGTGATCGCTGCCGAACAGTTTAGCGAGCGCGAGAATTTCAGCATCACCCGTGAAGGTTCTGCCGAGTATCCCACTTACACGTCCTATTTTTTCAACGTACCAAAGAACGCTTCCGCCTTCAGGGTCGATCTCAAAATTCTGCAAGGCTCTCTGAAGTTGAGGTTGATGCGTCCGGCCGGGAAGGAATTGGATCACGCTTACGATACGCCTGTTCGTTGGTCGCCTGAATACCACACAGGAGGAAACGTTGACCGCGTCATCGTCGATCCGGAGCCTGGCGTCTGGCAGGTGATCGTCGAGAATCAGAACCTGCTGCGCCAAGGAGATGCGGAAACACGGCGGGGCCGGTTCCTCATCACGGCGACAATCTTTGGTGTCGAGTCGAAATCGCCGACAACTGATTTCAACACGCGCCGTGTGCGCGAGGTCTTCAACCAGCAACAAGCCACCTTCGCGAATTACCTTGCGCCTTTCAACGGTTACTACGGTGAGTCGCCTCTCGGCAGCGCATTCTCTACCCGCACGACAATCACCCGTGCAGATGAACCCGTCGTCTACGAGATCAACGTGCCGCCGGGATCAGCCACACTGAAAGCACGCATCGCTGGACCAGCAACAAAAGCAGCCGACGCGGATCTCTACCTGTACTTCTGCGCAAATCAGTGTGAGCTGAAGGCATTCAGCGCTCGCGAAGGTGTCGAGGAGCAGGTAACGATCGCGGAACCGAAACCCGGAAAGTGGAAAGTCGTGATCGATCCAATTTCCGTTCCTTCCGGGACAATGCTGGACTACACGGATGTTTTTACGCACGCCGCATTCGGTTCTCTAACGCCGGCCACCAGCAGCGTCGTATTCGCGAAAGGAACCAACGTTGACACTCAGTTCGCCGCCAGAGTCGACAGCTTGCCGGTGAACGGCCGACGGCTCGTCGGACTCGTACAATTGACGACGGCTGAACAGGTGACAGTCCGCTAC
>DASUOZ010000689.1:0-4338 GCA_036276375.1 Pyrinomonadaceae bacterium
CGCACGACAAGTGGGCCAACTGGTCGCCTGACGGTTCGCAGATCGCGTTCGTTTCCGACAAGAGCGGTGAAGACGAAATCTACGTGATCGCGCAGGATGGTTCGAAGCCGGCCGAACAATTGACGACGGGCGGTAACGCGATGCGCTACGCGCCTGAGTGGGCGCCCGACGGCAAGCGGATCGCGTTCAGCGACAAAGACGGAAAGCTCTACGTGTTGACGTTGGCGGACCGCAACGTGGTGCAGATTGCCGATTCACCACGCGGACAGATTCGCGATTACGTTTGGTCGCCGCGCGGAAATTTCCTCGCGTTCACGATGGCCAATCCGAATCAGTTTTCGGGAGTGCATATCTGGAGCGCCGCGGACGCGCAAGTGCGCCGCGTCACCGATGAGTTCTTCAATGCTAACAGTCCGGCGTGGGATCCGCAGGGAAACTATCTCTACTACTTCAGCGATCGCGAATTCGCGCCGCAGCTTTCAACGATCGAGTTTAATTTCGCTACCAACCGCCAGACTTACATCTACGCGATGGCTTTGCGGAAGGATGTGAAGCATCCGTTTCCGCCGGAGAGTGATGAAGTAACGATCTCGAGGACTGACGACGCGCCTAAACCGGCCGCATCTCCGGCGGCGTCTCCGGCTGACAAGCCGGCTGAAACGCCCGCGGCTGCACCTGCACCCGCGGAAGCAAAACCGGAAGCAGCGGCGCCGCGGCCACCGGCGACCATGACGATCGACTTCGATGGTCTATCGTCGCGTGTCGCGCGCGTGCCGTTGGGCGCGGATAACTATTTCGGACTTTCAGTCAAAACCGGTCACTTGCTTTATGCCGTGGGTGGCGCGGGCTACTATGGCCGTCAAAGCGATCGCAATGCATCGCTGCGCATCTATTCGCTGAAAGACAGGAAAGAAACGACGCTGGCCGAAGATATTCGCGGTTATGTTCTTTCCGACGATGGGTCGAAAGTCATGGTGGCCCAGGGGCCGGGGTTCAATCTCTACGACGCGACTCCCGCCGGCGAACGCTCTCGCAAAGCTGTGGCTACCTCGGGTCTGTACGTCGATCGCGTGCCGAGTGAAGAGTGGAACCAGATCTTCAACGAGGTGTGGCGCCGCTATCGCGACTGGTTCTACGTCTCGAACATGCACGGCTACGACTGGGTTGCACTGCGCGAGCAGTACAGGCCTATGCTGAAGTACGTGGCGCATCGTTCGGACTTGAACTACGTGATCAGCGAAATGATTTCAGAGTTGACGGTCCAACACGCGTACATCGACGGCGGTGATTTCCAGATTCCGCCGCGCCCGCGTTACGGCTTGCCCGGTGCGCGTTTCGAGTTGGACAAGCAGGCTGGACGTTATCGCATCGCGAAGATCTTCAATGGTGAAATTGAGGAAGACATTTATCGTTCGCCGTTGCGGGAAGTCGGAGTGAACGTCAGCGTCGGTGATTACGTGCTGGCGATCGACGGCGAGGAGTTGAAGCCGGCGGACGATCCGTACCGCTTGCTGCGAAACAAGACGGATCCGGTGCAGCTTACCGTCAACAAGACTCCCTCGATGCAGGGCGCGCGCACGGTGTCGTACCGTCCAATCACGGACGAACAGAGCCTGATCTATCTCGATTGGGTCGATCACAACCGTGAGCTGGTGTCGAAAGCGACTAACGGACGAGTTGGTTATCTGCACGTGCCGGACATGGGCGCCAACGGCATTCGTGAATTCATCAAGTGGTATTACCCGCAGTTGCGGAAGGAAGGCTTGATCGTCGACGTTCGAGCAAACGGCGGCGGAAACGTTTCACGCATGTTGATTGAGCGTTTGCGGCGTAAGCTGCTGGGCGTCAACTATGCGCGCACCACGGATGAAGGCCAGACCTATCCGGACGGCGTTTTCATTGGGCCGATGGCGGCGTTGCTCGACGAGAACTCCGCTTCCGACGGCGACATCTTCCCGTCGATGTTCCGCGAAGCGGGCCTTGGGCCACTGATTGGCAAACGTTCGTGGGGTGGTGTTGTCGGCATTACCAATCGTGGGCCATTGATCGACGGCGGTACGGTAAACGTACCGGAGTTTGGTCTCGCGAATGCGAAAGGCGAGTGGATTATCGAGGGTTACGGCGTGGATCCCGATATCGAAGTCGATAACGACCCGCAGTCGGTGATCGCCGGCAAAGATCCGCAACTCGAGCGCGCGATTGGTGAAGTGATGGCGCGTCTGAAGCAGCCGGTAAAACTTCCACCGAAGCCGGCGCCACCGGTGAAAACCAACAACGATCGACGAACCTCCAAAGCAACCGAGCAGGGCCGGAACTAACCGGCCCCGCGAGGTCATTCCTTAATTCGAAGCTTCTCCTGCGGCAGCATTGCCGGTGCGCCTTTGTGTTGCCAGCAACGTACCGGGCCGTGTACGCGGCGTGAGCAGGGCGTGCCTTTCTTTGTGCGCGCGCCGCAGATGTAGAGATCAGCCGGCGCTGGTGACGGCTGAGTGGTGGGCGTACCTGAAGTTGGAGCGCTCGAAGTCGTGCCGGAATTTGCGGTGGAGATCGTGTTTGAGCTAACGGGGCGCTCGATGACGAGCGGTGGTGGCGCACGGCGGCAGCCGCGGCCGAGCAGGACTGCGGCGATGAAGAAAATTACGATCGTGATCGTTGGCCGCAGCCAGTTTGACTTTGCAAACGTGTGAAAGCACTTGTCGCAGAATCTACTACTGGTCCAAACGAACCAGTGCAGACGTACGATCTTGTGGCCACACTCGCAACAGAAATTTGGACGGTAACTCGTGAGGATCGACATTTTTTGTGAGGTCCTTTCCCTAAAACGCCGCCATTATAAGCCTGCCAAAAGACTTCACAAGCAACCGTTACTGCCCCAAAAACGTCCGATTTCCGCGCGTTTGAAAAAATAGCCCCGGGCGGGCATACTTTTCCGACCGATTTACGCATGCAATACCAGAAATCCGTTTTAAGTCTCGGCTACCGGCTCGCATTTTTTCTGCTTCTGACGACGTTTTGCGTCGCCACTGCCGCCGCGCAGGAAACCGACGACGTTATCCGAACCGAAACGTCCCTCGTGCAACTCAACGTCGGCGTTGTCGATCAGCAGGGGCGTCCCGTCACGTCGCTCACGAAAGGCGATTTTGTTATTTACGAAGACGGTGTGAAGCAGTCGATCCAGCTCTTTGAGCCGGCTGAGGCGCCTTTCAGTCTGGTGTTGATGCTCGACATGTCGGGCTCGACCATAAACTTCCGGCAGCAGTTGAAACTCGCGAGCCAACGCTTTTTGGATGTGCTCCGGCCGGAAGATAGAGTCGCGGTCGTTCAGTTTAACGCGAAGGTGAGGTTGCTGAGTGGCTTCTCAGTGGATCGTTTGAAAACTGCCTGGGCGATCGATATTGCCGACGGCGCCGGCGAAACACATTTTTACGCAGCGCTGAAGTATGCGTTGAAAGAGTTGGAGAAAGAAGGTAAGCGACGCAAAGCCATCGTCGTGCTTACCGACGGGCTAGATACGCACCAGCGCAACGCGGATCGCGCCACCCTGACGAAAGCGCAAACGGACGAGGAAGCACTCGCCACGATCAAGCCCGACGCGAGCGCCGATCTGAACGCGGTGTTGTCAGCCGCAGATCGTTTGGGTGTGACGATTTATCCGCTGGCGTTGCCGTCGGGTGATCCGAAGCGTTTGCCGTTGCCGTCGCCGAACATCACGGGCATTTACGCCGCGGCGCGTGCGCGTATGCAGTCGCTTGCGGACCGCACGGGCGGACGTTTGAACGAGATAAACCGGTTGGAGTACATGGCGCAACTGTATCGCGAAGTGGCCGCGAATCTGCGCACGCTTTACACGGTTGCGTACCAGGCGCCCGGCGATCGCCAACGCGGCAAGTGGCACGAGATCCGTGTGGAAGTGGCGCATCCGGCGCTAACAGCGCGCACCAAACCGGGCTACTACGCGCGTTGATATCGGCTCTGGAGGGCGTCGTTTTACTATTTCGCGCTCACCATTTATTATTACCAACTTCGCACCCGTAGCTCAGCTGGATAGAGTACCTGACTACGAATCAGGGGGTCGCACGTTCGAGTCGTGCCGGGTGCACCAGTAGGATGAATAGTCAGGGCGTTCGCTTCGGACGCTCTTTTAAATGTGCCACCTCTCGTATTCTGCGGCACATGATCGGGCCACGCGCTATCCGTGGAAACTCTGCAAGCGATACAACTTCTACGAGCTGCCGATAACGCATACGTTCGGGCTACAATCGTCAGACTGAGCGTTGATGATGCGCGCACTTTGATTGATAACACCTGGTGGAACCTGCCAGACGTGCCTGAGGAGAA
>DASUOZ010000690.1:0-7523 GCA_036276375.1 Pyrinomonadaceae bacterium
GATTCTCGCGGAAACCGTCAGCCGTACCGGATCGTACGCGTCGATCTTTTATTTGCTGACTGTGGTGGTGATGGTGCTGGCGCTGCTCGCGTGGATCGTGAAAGTGCCGCCTGGATTGCGAGACAACTAAGGCCGGCGAAACATCGCCTCATCCACGGCCACGTTCTGTTTCACGTCCTCAAACGTGATCACAAACTTCGTCTTCGGCAGCACCTGCGTGATTTTGAAAGGCAGCTTCACGCCGTCAATTTCTCGCCAATCGTTGAAGTAGATTTCAGCGCGAATCGGACCGCTCGCGGTTTGTCGCACGATATCGCGACGGACCAGTAAGCCGCTCTCCACGTCGAAATACAAGCTCTCGGCGACGCCGGCTTTGGGCGCGGCTTCGACGACGTAGACCTCGCGAAAGCTTTCTTTCTGTTTGCCGGCGACCCTGATGCGCGAATAGAGCTCCGCGAGTTTTATCTCGCGGTAGAAATCAGTGTCAGCCGGCACGGCTCGGTCGAACGCAGCAGCGTCTGAAGTGTTGCTCGCGACGGTCCAGGTCGTTCGTCCGTCGAAGCCTTCTTTGACGAGGCCGGCGGGTTCGACATCCATGACTGTCAGCGATTTGTTGGGCGCTTTCGCATAGACCTCCAGCTTCCCACCAAAGCTAACTCCCGGTACGTCGACTCTTCCTCGACTCACGCGACTCGTGATTCTGCGCTGTGCGTCGCGGCCGCCGATCGCTGCGACGTACTTAGCGAGAACGGCGTCGAGTGTAGGGAGAGGAGCTGTATTGACCGGCGGCGCCTCGACGACCTGGGCTTTCAACTTTGTTCGAGTCGGACTGATGTTGACTCCTGCCGTGCGGCTGGCTGTCGCGTTGTTGCGGCTGAGCGAAGTTCGATTGACGTTCGCTTGTGTGGAAAACGACTGTGCTTGTTGGCAGGCGCCGGCGAATTCCGCCGGTGTGAGATCTTTGCCGCGGCGGAAGGGTTGAACGTCCAGCGGCGCTGACGACGGATTGCGCATGATAAAGAACGACGGATATCCCCTGACGCGGTATTGTTTCGCGATTTCGCGTTCGGCGGACCCGTGCTCGGGATTGATGCGCACTTTGACAACCGTGCGGAGATACTGCTGAACGGGCGCCGCCGGAAGATACTCGTTGTCTAACGTGTGACAGTACGGGCACCAGTCAGTGTAGAAATAGACGACCAGCGGAACCTTCATTTCGCGCTGCAACTCCAACGCGCGCGCATACCCGGACGCGCCGTAGAGCCAGCGCTCCTCCGGGGCCGCGGCGAAGGATGACGTCGAAAGCAACAACAACAACGAAACGATTAACACGCCCGGCCTTAACTTCATAATTACACTCTTCTGCTATTGGATAGTCACTTCGGGAAGTAACGGTGGCGAACGATTCTGGAGAGTGAGGTGAGGGGCTTCGACAAGACCCTAAGCAGCATAACTCCCGCAAATCGCCGCGAGCAAGGATTTTCTTCGCCGGGTTGACCTGACACGCGAAGT
Organism: Pyrinomonadaceae bacterium; assembly: GCA_036276375.1. Classification (GTDB taxonomy): domain Bacteria; phylum Acidobacteriota; class Blastocatellia; order Pyrinomonadales; family Pyrinomonadaceae; genus PSRF01. The sequence goes on from DASUOZ010000690.1 coordinate 1,513, forward strand.
GTGGTTTTTGTTGTGGCGCGCTGGGCCCCACATAATTACGTCTTGCGGAAAGACTCGAAGGTTTGAACGAGCGAGGAGTCAGGTGAATGAAATTGAAGATCGTACAGGCCGGCGACCCGGTCCTGCGTCAGCAGAGCCGTCCGCTGACTAAAGAGGAGATCGGCAGTCCGTCGATACAGCAATTGATCGCGTTGATGCGCGACACGATGCGCGAGGCGCCGGGAGTCGGGCTCGCTGCGCCGCAGATCGGCGTACCGCTTCAACTCGCGGTGATCGAGGACAGGGCCGAGTACATCGACGGCCTTTCGGAAGATGAGATCGCGGAACGGCAAAGGACCGCGATCCCGTTTCACGTAATCATCAATCCGCAGCTCTGGTTCAATGGCGATTCGTCCGCGGAATTCTTCGAGGGGTGTCTCAGCGTGGAAGGCTTCAGCGCGATCGTGGACCGCGCGTTAAATGTTCGCGTGGAGTGTTTGAACGAACGTGGCGAAGAAATCACGATCGAGGCGCACGGCTGGTACGCGCGTATTCTGCAACACGAGATCGATCACCTGCACGGCACGCTCTACATCGACCGGATGAAGACGCGCACGTTCTCGACTGGCGAGAATATGTTTCGCTTCTGGGCCGATAAGGAGATCGAACAGGTGCTGGCTGAACTGGATTCACAACCTGAGTCGTGAGGCCGCGTTGGTTCAGCCGCACCTTGCTTACCGCTACTGCACGATCCGAATCACGCCGGTATTACTGATCTTCGAGTGAGCCCTGATGAACACCGTGTAATTGCCGGCGAACAATACGTTTGGTAGCCTCACCGACACCTGTGTTAACTCACTATTCGGAATCGGGCGCACGTCCTCAGCCTGTAGCTCAAATATCTGACCATTCTGTGCCGTGAACCTGACGAACACCGCCTGTGACGGCTCACCAGGATTCAATTGCAGATGTCGAGCCAGCAACATGATCCGCGTAGCGTGATCCGTTTCCGTCGGCCGCAACCACTCCGGAATAAGCACGCGGAACGGATCTCTCGTTTGCAGACGAGTGTCTACGGCCGCCGCCTGGTTCGCGATTGGACCAGACTCCTCGAGCACCAACTCAAGCACATCATCGTCGATGATCGTGCCGAATCCCTGCGCGAGGAAGAGTTGCGCGCCGGAAGCATTAGAAAGATTCACAAAGAAGTTTTCATTCGCCTCGGCGTTCAGGTCGCCGCAAATCCTGATCGGGATCGTAAAGGTCGTGGAACCGGGTTGGATCGTAAACTGGCCGGAAGCCAGTTCGTAATCCGCGCCCGGAATGCTACAAGCGCCGCCGCCGAACGCGCCAAAGTCTGCTGTGTTGAAGCTGGCGCTCACCGTTCGGCCCGTCGCCGCCGACAAGTTGACCGTAAACAACAGATCTTTCGTACCGGTGTTGCCTTCAATCACGGAGGCACTGGTTATCGACAATGCGAGTGTTGCGGTGCGGTCCTGAATCGTGATGGTCAGTTTGCTGGGCGCTCCCAAACTCTCGATCGTCGGAGTGTTGCTCAACGTAAGCGTGAACGTTTCGTCCGGCTCAGTCGATGATTCATCAGCGATCGGAATCTGAATCGTCTTGCTCGTCTCACCACCATTGAACGTCAACACGCCGGCTGTGGACGTGTAGTCCTGACCGGCGGTTGCAGTGCCGTTGGCGGTCGCATAATTAACGGTCAGCGCGCCTGACGTGCCGCCCGTGCGCAGCACTGTGATCCTGGCGACGCCAACGTCTTCAATCACATTCAGGCTGCTCACGGTGAACTGCACGCTTCCGGTTGCTCCCGTCGCGTCGCTCGCCGAAAACTCTGACGTGTTTCCATTCGGATCGGTAGCCGTTGCGGTGATCGCACGGCCGGTACCCAAGGGAACGGGGAACGTCACATTGATGGTGCCGTTGCCACTGGTGTTGGTGTTTATTGAAGTCGTACCGAAGAATTGCGCTCCCTCGCCGTTGCCTGAAGGATCGACAGCCGCATTTGAATAGAAGTCGATCTGGAACGCGGTGCTGGGTATCGACTTCAAACTTCCCTGAATGGTCGTACTGGTGCTGGTCGACATCACGGACGTCACTACCGGGAAGTTTTGCAACTGGTTTGGGCCAGTGTCCGAATCGTTCGTGTCATTGGGGGTAACGCCGTTTGCGCCGAGATCTATTCCAAGACCGTTGTTCGAGAAGATCGCATTTCCGCGTATGGAATTGCCCGAACTGTTGTTGGAAAGTGTGACTCCTGGACCACCGTTGAAGGCGATCCTGTTGCCGGCGCCGCTCGCCGTACCACCAATCGTGGTGTTGACACCTTCAGAAATCGAGATGCCCTGCTGCGTATTCGGCACCTGTCCGGTTCCCGCGGCGTTCAGTCCGATGAAATTGCCCTGAATGACATTCCCGACGATACCGCCGAAGAAAAATCCTCCGAGCTGAATACCGACGGAATTTCCGGAGATGACGTTGCGAGCGGCGGCAGTAGCGCCGCCGATTATATTGTTACTGCTGCTGATGCTGATACCGATTGTCGGATTACCGCTACTGTTCAACAGCGCACGCGTGCCGGTCACGTCGGTTCCGATGTAGTTGCCCTGCACGGTCACCGGAACTCCGGGGCTGTTCTGATTGAGAGAAACGTTTGCGAAGTTGCCGTTGGCGGAGATGATGTTGCGCGCTTCAGGCTGCGGGCCACCAATCAACGTTCCATCAGCGGCCAACACACCATTGCGTCGGTTACCCAAAGCCAGGGTGCCGGTAATGTCAGTTCCAATGAAATTACCCTGGACCTTGTTGCCCGCGCCGCGGATAGAGACGCCGTCTCCGAAATTGCCGGAGATAACGTTACGGCTTCCGGGTGTAACACCGCCGACCAGAACGTTGAGACCGCCGGCTTCGACGCCGATGAAAGTGTTGGGAATGGCGCTGGTGCCGGTGACGTCTGTTCCAATCAAGTTTCCTTGAATGATGGTCCCAGTGCCGCCCCCCTGGATACCGGTTGAATTACCGGAGATGAGATTGCCGGCGCCGGCGGCAGTGCCACCGATGATGTTGTTTGAAGGTTCGCCACTGAACATTGCCACTCCAGTGGAATTGGGAACCGCTGCTGTCCCCGCTGCGTTGGTTCCGATGCGGTTTCCGTGAATGTTGTTGTTGTTACCGTCGATTTGGACACCGGTGTGGGTGTTGCCGGAGATGACGTTGCGCGCCGCCGCCGTCGTTCCTCCGATCAGGTTATTGTTCGACTTCGACATGAGAACGCCACTCAAATTTGGCCGCGAGGTAGTCCCGTTTGCGGCAACGCCGAGGTAGTTGCCCTGAATCGTGTTGTTGTCGCAAGCGTTCAACAAGATGGCGGCATTGTTTCGGAAATTACCAATTGATAATCCGCGCACGGTAGTGCCGCCCGCCTTGATATTCAGGCCGGTGGCGCTTCCGGTTCCGATTCCCGATCCATCGATCTCGATGAGCGGCGTGCCGGCATATCCGGGTTGAGTGGTAGCGTCTATCGTTACCCGTTCGATGATCTCAGGCAGTGCATTCAACAGAGTAATGGTCTTAACGCCTGTGCCCGGAATGTTGAAGGTGATGGTGTCTGTGCCCGGCGTGGCGTTCGCGTTGTTGATTGCCTCGCGCAACGAGCCGGCGCCGTGATTGTTCACGTTAGTGACGACGAAGCTCTGGCGCGTCGCGGTGAAGTTTGCTGTTTGGTTAGCGCTGAGGCTGTTGAAGGTGGCGTTTGCCGGACTGAAGTTAAAACCAACGATTGCCGGTGTGACGGTGTAGTTACCCCCGCCAACCAGCTCAAATGAATAGTTACCGTTGCTGTCGGTGGTCCTTACATTAGGCTGACTGCCGCTGAGCGTCACTGTAACTCCGCCGATGCCGATGCTGTTCTCCGTGACTTTACCGCTGATGGTGAAAAAGGCCGACGCGGAAGCTGTCGCGGTGAAGTTCAAAGTCTGATCGCTCTTCAGGTTTATGAACGTCTGGCTCGCGGGCGCCGTGGTGAAGTGCGGCTTCGAGGCCGTAACTGTGAACGTTCCGCCATCGCGCAATCGTACGAACTGATAAAAACCGTCACTTTCCGTTGTGACCGCCGTCAGCGAACTGCCTTCACTCAAGACAACGTCGGCGCCACTCACACCCGCGCCGCCACCGTCCAACACCTTGCCGCTGATGATGTACGAGCTCGTCAGCTTGGAAATGAACGCATCGTTCGAGCCACGGATGAAGGGTTGAAAAGCAGTCGCACTGACCGGAAAACCGGAAGACGCACTTTGACCGGTGACGTAAGCGTTTCCCGCGGCATCGGCCGCGATGCCTAAACCTTGAGCACTGAGATTGGAGAAGTTGTTTGTATCGAGTGGACCGCCAAGAAGTGTTGAGTAGACGACCGCACTACCCGCCGCATTGACTTTAGTTACGAACGCATCGATACCTGTCGCCGGCGATGATACGAGATGCAGTGTTGATGGTTTCGACGGATCGATCGCCATGTCCCATCCGATCGGTGAATTGAGTCCTTTTGTGATCGGAACCCACGTTTGCCCGCTGTCGGTGCTCTTGAAAATGCCGAGCGGACTCGAGAAGGCGGAGGTCGAAAGCAAGTAGATTGTCGACGGAGTGACCGGATCGAAAACGACTCTGCCGGACCGATTAGGCACCGGGCTCCAGCTAACGCCGCCGTTGGTACTCTTAAACAGGCCTTGACCCGAGTTAGCGTAGAGTAGATTAGCTGTAAACGGACTCACAGAGATCGTGCGCACGAATGGACCAAGTTGGGTACCGCCAACAAGGTTCCACGTAACTCCTGAGTCGATGGTCTTGTAGACTCCGCCGGGATTCGTCTCATCCGCCACATAGATCCTCGTGTGGTCCAGCGGGTCGATCGCTATAGTTTGTGGAGCAAATATCGTGACGTTGCCAGTGAGGGCCCAATTATCCGCACCATCCGTAGTCTTATAAATATGACTGCCACCGCCGCCTTGCACACCGACGTAAAGCACGTTTGGTGAGACCTTATCTATTGCGAGACTGAGAATGTCCGTACTCGCCATTCCGTTACTACGCCGGTTCCAACTGTTTCCACCATCCGTACTCTTATAGATACCGTTGTTGAAACTGAAGCCCGGTGTCGCTGCATACAGTGTGGATGGCGTAATGGGATCGATGACGATCGCAATCACGTTTTGACTGTTTAGACCGTTGTTTATTGGCGACCACGTTCTGCCGCCGTTTATGCTTTTGAAGATGCCCGTGAACGAGCCCACATAAAGCGTTGAGGGCTGTTTTGGATCGATCGCGATGCAGGAGATCGAAGTGCCGGTGAACCCGTAATTATCGTTGGACCAGTTGCCCGCGCCGTCGATGCTCCTAAATATCGGGCTCCTGGTGCGAAATGAGCCCTGGGTGAGCGGAAAATCGAGTGAGTCCGTCGAGCCGGTTAGGTAGACATTGTTTGCTGAGTCGCGCGCGATGCCGCGAGCGACGTCGAATCCGCGTCCACCGAGGTAGGTTGAGTAGATCAGTGCAGATCCCGAACTGTTGAGCTTCGTCAGGAACGCGTCCGTTCCGAAGCCGCTCCCGTTTGTTGGTTGAATCGGATTCATCGTCTTGAAATCAGTCGATTCAGTAGACCCGGTGACATAGGCATTTCCAGACGCGTCGACGGCGATTCCGTAACCAACCTCCGAACCGTTGCTGCCGCCGAGATAAGTCGAATAACTCAAGACGCCGGTGGGCGTGAACTTAGTAACGAAAGCGTCCAGCGGGAACGTACCCGCGATCGCCGGCTGAAAGGCGTTGAGCGTGGGAAAGTTGGTGGAACCCGTCCACCCAGTCACATAAACGTTTCCTGATGTATCCGTCGTGATGCTATTCGCCGTGTCACATTGATTGCCGCCGAGATAAGTTGAAAACACAAAGGACGGGATAGCGGGATTCAACTTCGTGACAAACCCGTTCGAGCAGGTGTCAGTGACGCTCGACTGAATGGCGTT
>DASUOZ010000691.1:0-5395 GCA_036276375.1 Pyrinomonadaceae bacterium
TCGGCATCGGATTCAGCGAGACCTGACCGATGGTTGGACCAACGCATTGCCGTCCGAACTGCAATCGTTCTGGATTCCGTTCAACGAGTGGTTTCTCTCCCCGCAACTCGCGCAGGCGGTGCTCGAATCGTTTGCCGAGCCGTTGCGGCCGCGCATCGGTGAAAAGGAATCGTGGCCGGAAGTCTCGGTTGAGGCGCAGTTCATCCGCCATCGCGCGGGCTATTTTCTTGGACCACACTCGGATCTGTACACCAAACTAGTCGTCCTGTTGCTCTACCTCGCTCCCGACGATCGCGCCGAACGACTCGGAACATCGCTCTATCGTCCCAAAACAGAGGGCTTCACGTGCCCCGACAGCAAACACTATCCGTTCGAAGACTTCATTCGCGTGAAGACCGCGCCCTACAAACCGAATTCACTATTGGCGTTCGTTCGCTCGGACATTTCGTTTCATGGACTCGATCCATTGACGGAGCAGGACGTCGCCACGGAAGGCCGCGACGTGATCCAGTACGTGGTCCACGACAAGGCGGTACGCGAAGCCTACCTGCGCGCGAAACGTGCCGCGGAGGCGGCGTCATGAAGCGACGAATCCTGTTTGTTTGCCGTGCCGCTTCGAGCGAAAGTGCGCGCAGCGCGCAAGCTATCGCGGAGTTGGACAACGTCGAAGTCGTAACCGCCGATGTCAGCGACTTCGACTCGTTGATGCGCATCGCAAACGCGTCGTTTGAACGCATCGTCACCGTGCAGGAGACGTTGCTCGAAATCGTCGCGATGGCCAACGCGGCGCTGCGACTTCCCGGTTTAAGCGTCGAAACCGTTCGTGGCGTATTGAACAAGTCGCGTTTCAAAGCAAACCTGAAAAGAGCAGGCATCAGCACACCCGCGTACGCGCTCGTGGAAAACTTGCACGAGGCACAAACGTTTGCCCAGACAATCGGTTTTCCCTTAGTGCTTAAATCCCTGTCGGGCAGCGGTGCGTTAGCAACCTTCCACGTCAAAAACGACCACGATCTGAGAAAGGCAACTGCGCTAGGTGCATTCCTCGCCGAACAATACATCACGGGCCAGGAACTCTGCGTCGACACGATCACGATCAACGGCGAGCCGCAGTTTCATTCCATTTGCTGCTACCAACCATCGATACTGGAAGCGGTTGAGAATCCCGAAACTCTTTGGTCGTGTGTGATGCCGCGCGACATGACTCCCTACGAAAACTTTATCGAGCAGGGACTTAAAGCCGTCACAGCATTGTCCGTCAAAAACGCGATGACGCACATGGAAGGTTTCATCGATACAGACGGGCGACCGTGGTTCACCGACGCGACCTTGCGACCCGCCGGCGCGCGTATCGCGCCGATGCTTGCACACGCCTACGACATCGATCCGTACCGCGCGTGGGCGCGAGTTGCGATCGATGGTTGTTTCGATGGTCCATGGGAACGAAAGTACGCAGTCGGAACCGTTTTTCTTCGCGGAGTCGGTTCCGGAGCCGTGCGCCAAATCAGCGGGGTCGAACAGGTGCGCAAAGAATTCGGCGACCTGATCGTGGAGGCGCGCTGGCCTCGCGCCGGCGATCGCAAGTCGCCGACGTACACGGGCGATGGCTATCTCACGTTCCGTCACCCGGACACCGCAGTTATCCACGAGACGCTTCGTGCGATTTCGCAGCTCGTCCAGATCAATTACAGCTCCGACGAGCCGCCGGCAACGCAAACGTGGGCACATAGATTGAAAAACTTCAGCGAGTTAAATCGACCCGCATGGGATCAAGCAAACTGAGACGGAGGAGAACATGGTGACTTCAGAAGCACCGCGCGCATTCAACCGCGAGATGTATCACGACCACCCGGAGAACGTTTTCTACGGCACAGACGATGGCGCCCAGGACGGTTCGTTCAGCGAGTTCGCGGAGATCAAGGCCCACTACGACAGCGTCGCGCCCGCACGCCGCGAGAACATTCACATGATCAGCGTCGTCGGCGGTCTATATGGCCTGAACCTCATCCCGCTGTGGAAACCGGCGCGAATCACGATCTTCGACATCAACCCGACCGCGGTCACTTACTTCAAGATCATTCATCACCTGTTCACGACGAGCCGCGACGTCGATCACTTGCTCCAGCGGCTTACCGCTGGCGACTACGAAGCACAAACCGAACGCGAACAGTTCGTGCGGGAAAACATTCGTCTCAAACAGCGTGGTGCGTTGCCGCGCGAACGCGGCTCAACCAAGCGTCCTTACGAACAGAGCTGGCAATACGCGTTCGAGCATTTCGACGTAACTAAGAAGATTCTTAGCGAAGTTCCGCTCGAGATTCGCACCGAACCGATGGAAAGCGACAACTTCCGCTCGTGGATTCGCGAACAGAACAATCTCTGGATCTACAGTTCCAACATCACCGAGTTTCACTACTTCGACCTGGATTTCGCCGACACGTCAAACGTTGTGTTGTTGCAGATCATCTTTCCCGCGCAAGTTCAGTTGCTCGACCTGGTGTCGCTGGCTGGTGGTCCAGTGAAAGTGAATTACGAGATCCCGCTGCGGGCGGAACGTGTTTAGGAGCAGAAGCAGATGGTGAACAAGACACGGATCAAGACGGACGGTGCGCCGCCGGCGCTCGGCACTTATTCGCAGGCAATTCGCACCGGCGATCTCATTTTCGTGACCGGGCAAACCGGCCGCAACCCCGACACGCTGAAACTCGAAGAAGGACTCGAAGCACAAACACGGCGCCTGTTGTCGAACCTCGAAGCGATACTCAACGCGGCCGGCTGCTCGCCTGCCGACATCGTCAAGGTCACACTACTGATGGCCAACATCAAAGACTTCAAGGCCATCGATCAGATCTACGCGGCGTGGCTTCCCGGGTTGGGTGTCACACCGCTGCCGGCACGCACCGCCTTCGCTGTCGCCGGACTACCCGCCGGCGCGCTGGTCATGATGGACATCGTCGCCGCGTTTCCTCTCGAATGAACTCTCTTTCTCATACTCTTTAACATAGTCCGCGGCCATGCGCTGGTAGTGAAACTCGCGCATGGCCTTCTCGCGGCACGCCGCGGGCGAGATGCGCGAGACGTTCGCCAGCGCGGCGACGTAGTCGCCGTCGTTCCGGCACACGAAGCCCACGTCAGGCGTGATCAGCTCCGGGCACGCGCCTTTGTCACTACAGATCACGGGTGTTCCCGACATCAACGCCTCCGCCATGCCCAATCCGAATGCCTCATCCACTCGCGTCGGAAAGAGAAAAGCCTTCGCGCCTGCCAGCAATTCCGCTTTCCTTTTTCCGCGCACGTCGCCGACGTATTGAGCGCCGATCTGCCGGCAGAGACTTGTGACTCTGAAGATGCGTTTGTAATTGTTACCCGTGCCCGCCACGACGAGCCGGAACCGAAAACGCGCCGCGAGTGACAACGCGATATCGAGACCTTTCTTCATCTCCCAATCCATCGACGACATGAACATCACGTAGTCTGATTTTGTTTCCGAGTAGATGCAGGCGGCCGGATCGACTCCGTTGAGAACGTATCGAGTGCGGCCGTGCAGTCGTGCGAGCGTGCGCGAGACGAAGATCCAGTTTTCAGTCGTTCGCGATTGGGCCAAACCGCGCGTGCGCATGTCCATGTGACACGTCGTGACCCACGGTTTCCCGCGTGCCTGCCACTCGGAGACGAGCGCTTCGTCGCGATCGGAGATGGTGTGCAGGATGTCAGCGTCCCAGACAGGTTTGGAAACGAGTGTAGCGCCGGGCGGCAGCGGCGCGGTGGCGCCGTTGGGCAGCAGGTAGCACACCTCATGGCCCATCTCGACCAATCCCTTCATCACGAGATCGTGCATCCAGAAACCCGAGCCCGACGGGAGCGGACGCGGATGCAGACCGCTGCCGACTTCGTTGTTGGCGGGATACTGATGCTCGGATGAGAGAAGGACGCGCATAAGTCATTTTCGATTTTCGATTGACGATTGTTGATTGCGCTTTTCAATCATCAATCATCAGTCATCAATTACCTGAATCCGTCGACGCAGGCGAGCCATCGCCCATTCTCCTGTCGCTGCGCATCGACGTGATGCATGCCGCGCGCGTTCCAGCCGGCGCCGCTGGGTTGCAGGATCGGGCTCGCGTGGTTTTCAACTTCCACATAGTGAGTGGTGGTGAGTTCGACGACGTCGAACGCCCGAACGCGCGAGCCGTAGAGCGGTACGCAATCCTGAGCGAAGCGAATCAACCTGTCGTCGAGACTTAAAATCCGACCGCCGGGACGCGCGCGACACGGATCACGGCTGATCAACGGGCTCCGAGAATGTTCGCGCCATGGTCCAGCGAGCTCTTCGGCAAAGTAGAGCCGGAGCGTATCGTGCTGGTAAGGCGTCGAACAGGCAAACAGCCACCAGAGATCGCGAAACCGGACGATCGAGGGATCCGCGCCCGGTCCCTCGATCAACCTCGCTTTGAGTGACCAGCGCGTCGGAAACTCGTCGGCCTGATACAGGCAAACGGCATTCGCGCCGAGCGTCTCGGGAACCATGTAGTGGGAGTTTTCCCACTCAAAGACATAGGGATATGAGAGATGAAAGTGTTCGCTGAGAACGATCTGCCGGTAGGTCCAGTCGAGACCGTTATCACTGGTGGCCAATCCGATCTTTCCCTTTGAGTCGCTGTCGAAAACCTCGAAGAACATATAGCCGCCGAGCATGAAAGGGTCCGCTACGAAGGTGGCAGAGACGTCGGAGACGCTGGCATGCGTCAGTACGGGATTGCTGATCTCCGCGGCTGGTGAGAGATGATAAGGCGAGTCGCCGGTGTAGATGCCGATGGACCACATCAGAGATCGGGAATGGCGAAGACGTAATCGCTGAAGAGCGGCGTACGTCGATCGGACGTGAAGAAGAAGCCTTCGAGTTGTCCGGCGAGTGTTGATGTTTCGAGGTCGCCGAAGTCGATGATGGCTCCGAGTTGTTCGTCGTAGACGAGCCGCGCGGATGCGTCCTGGAAGGTTTCCTGTCTGTTCGTGCTGAAGCGGTAGCGCAGTTGTTCGAGCTCAACCTTAGTTAAACGATCGAGACCGGGAATACCGGTGATGAACTGATTGCCATGAGCTTCGACGGGAATGCTCACGTGCAGTTTTCCGTTGCGGACCGAGTACGAGACGCCGCGGATCGTGCGCGTCGAAGTGGCTGTCGTCGCCAGATTATCGATTCGCCGCAGCGAGCGAGTGATGCGAGTGTCGATCGCGTCGGTGATGATCTGCGGATGGCCGGTTGCTTTGTATTCCGCGATCGCCTGGGTCAACTCTTCGTAAAGCCGAGCACCGTAGAGCGCGTCGATCGGCCGGTTCTCGAACGCCGCGCGCGTGGTGACGGAACGCTCCATCTCAGCGCGGCTTGGATAGCAAT
>DASUOZ010000692.1:0-4215 GCA_036276375.1 Pyrinomonadaceae bacterium
AACCGATTCTCGCACACGGATCATTCGGCGCGATGGGCGGACTTTGGACCACCGCGCCGGATCTCGCCCGTTATGTTGCGTTTCTACTGTCGGCGTTTCCGCCGCGTGACGAACCCGAGCGTGGTCCAATCAAACGGACCAGCGCGCGCGAGATGCAGCAACTTTGGCGCTTCTCGCCGGGCAGCGCCTTCCGCACCACGACCGATGCGCCGTTGCAGCTCGGCGTGTCCGGTTACGGCTACGGGCTCGGCATCGGTCAGGACTGCCGCTATGCGTACGTCGTCGGTCACGGCGGTGGTTTACCGGGTTATGGCTCGTTGATGCGCTGGTTACCGGATTACGGCGTCGGGCTGATCGCGATGGGTAATCTGACGTACGGCGGATTCAACACACTCTTCAACGATGCAACCGCGGCGCTTCAGCGTACGGGGGCGTTGCAGCCGCGCGTTATGAAACCGTCGCCGGCGCTGTTGGCGGCGCAGGCAGATATTTCGCAGTTGATCATCAAGTGGGACGACGCGCTTGCGAATCGGATCACGGCGGACAATTTCTTTCTCGATACGCCGGCTGAGGCGCGGAAGAGTCGCTGGGAGACGTTGGCGCAGGATCATGGGACGTGCCGGCCGGCGACGACGATCGATCCGGAGAATGCGTTGCGTGGAGGTTGGCGAATGATGTGCGATCGCGGGTGGCTCGACGTCTTTATCACGCTCGCGCCGACGACGCAGCCGAAGATTCAGGCGATCGGAATCACGCCGGTGTTGCCGCCGGATGCTGAGATGACGAAGGTGGCGGAGTCGATCGTGAAGCTCATCGGCGCGTGGGACCAGAAGGCTTTGGAAGCGATCGCCGTGCCGGGGTTGAATGTTGAGAAAGTGCGGCGGCAGATTACGGCGGCGGCGAGTTGGGGAAGTTGCAGGATTGGTGAGGCGCTTAGTGGGAATGGAACGCGCAACAATGCGATCAGGTTGACGTGCGATGGCGGTCCGCTCGTTGCGCGAATCGCTTTGGACGCGACAACGCACAAGCTGACGAATCTCGATCTAGTGCCGTTACGGGAACAGCGTTGCGTGCCGTAAATCGAGGGGCGTCCAACGCGTGCGAACACAGGGATCGGGATCAAAGAGCCAAAGGCCCAAAACCAATAAGTTAATCAGGGAGGCCGGCGCGGCGTTGCATCTCGCGCAGTTGTTCGGGGATGAAGGATGTGATCTGGTAGGTCTCTTCGCGGCCGTCCGCGAAAGTCTGGTAAAGGTTGAAGTCCGGCAGCGAGAGACAACTCAAAGGCGATTGGTGGTTGTAGCCAGTGTCCAGGCCGACCGCGCTATGGGAGATGTAGATGCCGTGCCGCCCCAAACGCCCACGCAGCGGCAGTAGCGGCGTCGGCGTGTGACCAAACACGCACGGTTTGCCGCGATAGTTTTTGTAGAAATCCATGTCGCGCATCCACAAGAGCGACATTGGCGAGCTCTCACTCGGATGCTTGCCGTCGTCCAATCCCGCGTGAACGTAGATCGCGTGCTCGTCTTCGTAAAAGAACGGCAGACTTTGCAGGAACTCCAGGTGTTCCGGCGGAAAGTGTTCCTCAAACAGCCGCCGCATCTCTTCCAGATCCGCTTCCGTTCGCGCACGCACCGGATGACCCGTGTACTGCTCAAACGTGCGCTCGCCACCCGTGACCGGCGTCAGCCAGATCGAAGTGTGACCCTCGAGAAAATCCATCAACATCTGTTCGTGGTTGCCACGCAAACAGATGACACGCTCCGAATTCTCGCGGCAGAGCTTGAGTATGTGGTCGACACAACCCGGCGCGTCGGCGCCGCGATCGATCAGGTCGCCCAGGAATACCAGCGTGTCCGATTGAGGATCTCGCGGCAGCATGTCGAGGAGGTTGAGGAGCTGCGCGCATCGACCATGTATGTCGCCAACGACAAAAGTTCTCATGCAGTCTGGTCCCTGGCTGCCGGCTTTTGATTCTTGATTCCGCTCATCAATTCCACAAACCGCGGATCTTCGTGCATGTCTGTCCAGTTTGAATCCGACTCAAACCACCGATAGTTTTCATTGCCGAGCCGAATCGCGGTTTCCAACCAGCGCAACGCTTCCACCTGGCGGCCCTGCAAGAGATACGCAGACGCCAGCCAGTAAGCGATATCGTAATCGCCTTCTGCCACCTGACGCACTTTTTGAGTTAACTGTTCGTTGGCTTTTGTGTGTTGACCCTGTGCGCTCAAGCAGATGGCGAGAATCGGCCGGATGCCGTCCATCTGCGGGTGCTTCTCGAGTACTTGTTCGAGAATCTGCATTGCGTCATCCACTTCGTCCTGGTAGTAGCGAACGCGCGCGCGAAACACTTTGACCACCGGATGCTCGGGTTCGATCTCAGAGCCCGCATCGAGCTCTCGCAGCGCGTCTTCGTATTGGCCCTGATACATGAAGATACGAGCGCGGTTGTAACTCGCAAGCACTGCTTCTTCCGGGTTCAACTTAACCATGCGATCGAAACTGCGCAGCGCGGCCTCGTATTGACCGTCGAGCCGCGCGACCACGCCACGAACAAACCACACGCCCGAATCGTTTGGATACTCCTGACGCAGCATTTCGATCTCTTCACGCGCCTTCGTCTTTTGCCCATCGGTAAGGTAGATGAAGATCATGTGCCGGCGCGCTTCCAGCAGTTTCGGATCGAGCGACAATGCTTTCTGAAACTTCTTCTGCGCTATTTCGTGATCGCCCGCCTGCCCGAGGCCCTTCATCACTCGATTGACGTAAGCACTGCCAAGCGCCGAATAAGCGAGCGCAAAGTCCGGATCGATCTCGATGGCGCGGCGGAAGTGTTCGATGGCTGAGTCGAGATGTTCGCGTTGAATCGTGTGATAGATGAACGTTGCGAGGCAGTCGCGGCCGCGCATGTATTCTTCGGACGCAGCGGCGTTTGTGGTCGCGCCTCTGGCAAGTTGAACTTTCTCGTCGGGGCTTAGTTCAAGACGCAGTCCTTCGACGATGCGCTGCACGATCTTGTCCTGCACGCCGATGATGTCGCTCGCCTCCGCGTCGATTCGTTCGCTCCAAAGAATCTCACTGGTGCGAACGTCGAGTAGTTGAGCCGTGACGCGCAACCGATCCCCCGCGCTGAGAAACGTCGCTGTAAGAATCGCGTCCACGCGCAGCTCGCGTCCCGCATCACCCGGATCGACAGTTTTGTTTTGATACTTCACGATCACCGACGAAGGTCGCACGACGAGCGAACGCACACGCGCGAGCTCGGTGATCACAGCGTCCGCGAGCGAGAATTGGTAGAAGTCGATCTCGCGATCGTTGCCGACGTTCTTAAACGGCAGAATCGCAACACTCTTGCGGTCGCGATCGCCCAAACTCGTCATCGGGCTCTCGTGCGCGTCGCGAGAACGCGGCAACTGACCAGAGCCACCGGAAGCGGTCTCGGCGTTCTTCGCGCCACTCAGCCATCGCAACGCACGCGTGACGGGATTTCGCGGCGTCAGATGTTTCGGCGCGACGGGCATTGCGCTTTGGTCAATACCAGGCAACGAGTCGGCCCCGATCTCGCGGATGATGTCCAGCAGGTCGCTGGCAAAGTAAGAGATCTTCTGGTAGCGGTCGCGCGGATCTTTTGCGAGTGCCTTGTCGATGATGGCCTGGAGCCGCGAAGGCATTCGGCCGGGTCGCATTTGCGAGATCGGTTTCGGCTCGTCGTTTAGCACTGCATGACGCACCTCAACGGCCGTCTGTCCCTGAAACGGCCACGTGCCGGTCAGCATTTCGTAAAGCAAAACGCCGGTGGAAAAGATATCGGCGCGCGCATCGACGCGGTCGCCACGCGCTTGTTCGGGCGCAGCGTAAGTTGCGGTGCCGTAGGGAACTCCGACTTCAGTGATTTCGGTGTGATGAATGCCGGACGTGCGCGCGGCGTCTTCGTCGAGAAGTTTGGCGAGGCCGAAGTCGAGCACTTTCACCTGGCCCGACGGCGTGACCATCACGTTACCGGCTTTGATGTCGCGATGAACGATTCCGCGCGAGTGTGCGGCGGCGAGCGCTTCGGCCGTTTGCAACGTTATCGACAGAGCACTTTCGAGCGAGAGCGGGCGGCCGTTAACCAACTGCCGGACGTTACGTCCTTCGATGTACTGCATGGCGATGAAGTGGATGCCGTTGATCTCGTTGAGATCGAAGATCGTGCAGATGTTTGGATGATCG
>DASUOZ010000693.1:0-6088 GCA_036276375.1 Pyrinomonadaceae bacterium
GTCGAAGTTTCGATAACTCAAACTGTAACCATCCGCGAGCGGCAGGGAAGCGATCACCTCAAACGTGCCCGCGCCGTCGGCAAACAGCGCGCCGCCTGGATCGACGTCGATGGGTTTCGACTGCCCGTTCATCGTGGTAGACCCACTCAGTTTGTCAGGCGCCACGTTCATCTCGA
This sequence comes from Pyrinomonadaceae bacterium, assembly GCA_036276375.1. Taxonomy (GTDB): domain Bacteria; phylum Acidobacteriota; class Blastocatellia; order Pyrinomonadales; family Pyrinomonadaceae; genus PSRF01. Next base: position 177 of record DASUOZ010000693.1, read on the forward strand.
TCGTCATTGGGCCTTGCTTGATGTAGCGACGCTTCAGCAACAGACTTCCTTTTTCAATTGTGCTGCTGTCCAGAATCTCGCCTTGCGGAGTTTGCGCGGTTTCATTGACGGTCCAGGATCCGTTCTCTTCCTTGATGTCGGTCTTCAAGGTGAGCGGAATTTCCTGTCCCTGGATTGCAATCGAAGCCTTGTAGTTGTACGTGCCGGGCCGCAGATCTACCGCGGGTTTCGGCGCCTCCGCAGTTGCGGTCACCATTTTCGGCATCGTCACCGTCTTCACGTCGACCATGATCTCGTTCAGCCGTTGCGACACTTCAGAAGTCATCGATTCCTGGTAACGGCCGCCCAGATGCTTGGCCAAAAACTTCTCGGCACTTGCAAACATCGCCATGTTATTTACCGGACGCGCGAAACCGTGTCCCTCATCCGGCGCGACCATGTACTCAACAGGAAATCCGCGATCTCGGAGCGCGATCACGATCTGGTCTGACTCGCGCTTCGTAACGCGCGGATCGTTTGCGCCCTGGATCACGAGCAGCGGAGTCTTGATTTTTGCAACCGCCGTCAACGGCGACTGGCGTAGCAACTGGGCCTTTCCTTCGGGCGTGTTGGGATCGCCCATGCGCTCGTAAAAAAGCTTGCGAATCTGTTCCCAGTACGGCGGGATCGACTCGAGCAGCGTGATCAGGTTTGATGGTCCAACAATGGAAACACCTGCGGCGTACACATCAGGTGTGAACGCAACTCCCGCGAGCGTGGCGTAGCCTCCGTACGAGCCACCCATGATGCCGACGCGCTTCGGATCGGCGATGCCCTCGGCGATGAGATACTTCGCACCCCAGGTCACGTCGTCCTGCATCTTGTCGCCCCACTGTTTGTTGCCGGCGTCGATGAACTTCTTGCCGTAACCAGTCGAGCCACGGAAATTGGGTTGTAGAACGGCGTAGCCGCGGTTCGCGAGAAACTGTGAAAAGCTGTTATAGCCCCAGCTGTCGCGATACCATGGACCGCCGTGCGGCACGATTATGGCGGGCAGATTCTTTGCTTCAACGCCTTTCGGTAACGTCAGGTAAGCCGGGATTTCCAAACCGTCGGACGATTTGTATCTGACGGCCTTCATCGGCGCGAGATACGAACGGTTCAACTTCTCGCGCGACTGATATTGCAGCGTCAGCTTCTTCGTGGCGCGATCGTAAAGATAAGTCGAGCCGGGATCTGTATCGGCGTTTGCGTAAATGATGTAAAGCTTTTCATCTTTTGTGGAGGAGCCAAAACCGATCTCCTTGCCGGGCAGTTGCTTTTGCAGGTTCTTGTAATCGGATTCGAAGTTCTTGTCTTTCCAGTAGAGTCGTTCGCGCTCGTCGTCGTAGGAAGTGGCGACCAGCTCGTCGGAAACTTCCGAGAACACTGCGTTGCCGAAATCGACGCGTTTCAGCGGATCCGATTCAACCAGCTCTTCCTTGCCCGACGTTGGGTTGAAGAGCGCAAGCCGAACCAGATCGGCGTCATTGCCCTTGTTCGTCTGGAAGTAAACTCGCTGGCCGTCTTTGTGGTAGCGAATTGGACCACACGTCTCAAACACGGTACAGCTGTAAACCTTCGTGAACTTGTCCGCGTCCACGCGCAGCACTTCCGTGTCGCCGTTCTCTGCCGATCTGGTTGCGAGTCGCAACTGATCCTTGAGATCGAAGTAGAAGGCGGTGATGCGTTCGGTGTTCTTGCGAACCAGCGTGCGCTCGCCGGTGGAGATCTTGATCTTGTAGAGATCGTGCCAGGCTGCGTCGCGATCGTTTAGACCGATGTAGATTGCATCGGGCTCAGTGCGGGGAACTGAATAGATGGCGGCGCGCACGCCTTTTACGTCGGAAAGATTTCTTGCCGCCGGCACATCTTGACCTGAAGCAGGGGCCTCGGCGGGATTAACGGCGTAAACGTTGTAATTCTCGTCGCCGGCCGCGTCCTGGACAAAGAGGATGTACTTGCCGTCGCGCGACCAGAAGTAACCGGGGATCGGCCGCTTGGTATCGGCGGTGATCGGTTTGGCTTTGTCAAACGGCTCGGCCGTGCGTTTTACCCAGATGTTGCGCGTGCCTTTGAACGGTTTGATAAACGCGATGAACGCGCCGTCCGGGGAAATCTGGGCGCCCGCGATTTCGGGGTCACCGAAGAAAAGCTCGCGGTCAATCAGCGGCGGGCTCTGCGCCCACACAGGCGCGGCGAGCGCGACGATCATCACCAGTGACAGTATCAGCAAGCCTATAAACGAGCGGCTGGAGTAGCCGGTTGAACGCATACACACCTCTTTTCGTTGATGGAGATTCGATAGGTTTATACAGTGACTGAAGTGCATTCTACGCCATAAAGTCCTCCAGGGTTTCAATGAACACGTTCGGTTGAGCTTTGCATAAACACTCGGAACGCCGATGGCGTCCGCCAGTTTCAGCCGCGGGGTTTATTACAGTGGGTACTGGCGGCTCTTGCCGTCTGTCGGCCTTTGAGTAGAATTCACGCGGTCCTTTTCCCCCGATGGCACTTGGTGAAGGTGTAAAACTCGGGCGTTATGAAATCCGCGCGCATATCGGCACGGGTGGGATGGGTCAGGTGTACCTCGCGCACGACACGAGCGAGTTGAACCGCACCGTCGCCCTCAAGCTTTTACCGCCCGATATCGCCGCCGATCCAAAACGGATGCAGCGCTTCATTCGCGAAGCGAGAACAGTTTCCGGCCTCAATCACCCAAACATCCTGACGATTTACGAGTTTGGCGTCCACGACTCAATCCGTTTCATGGCGATGGAATATGTTGAGGGCGTGACGCTGCGCGATCACTTGAACGACAGTCGTCTGGATCTTCACGAAGTGCTGGACATCGGCATGCAGGTCGCCGCGGCCCTGAACGCCGCGCACGAAGCACACGTTGTTCATCGCGACATCAAGCCGGAAAACATCATGCTCCGGCGCCGCGACGGCATCGTTAAAGTGCTCGATTTCGGTTTAGCGAAGCCCGTTAAGCACGACGGCAATTCCGGCGGAACGAGCGAACTGCTGCACACTGAGACCGGCATCGTAATGGGCAGCGTGAGTTACATGTCGCCCGAACAATCGAAGGCATTGAAGACGCTCGACTATCGCACTGACATCTGGAGTTTAGGTGCGGTTCTCTACGAAATGATCGCCGGTCAATTGCCTTTCGAAGGGAAGGATCTGTTCAAGCAGATAATCGCCATTCAAGAGGAACCTCATACACCGCTCTCAGAGCTTGTGCCGCACCTGCCGGCGGAGTTGGAACGAATCGTCGACAAAGCGCTGGAAAAGAATCCGAACGATCGCTATCGCACAGCCACCGACATGCTGGCCGACATGCGGAACCTCAAGCGTCAACTGGAAAGCACGGGTGAGCATGACCGAACGGCGATTTTCGACAAGCGAAAGTTCGAGCAGTTCGGCCGTCCGCGTGTGCCGTCGAACGGATCCGGCTCGACTGCGCGCACTCAACCGAGCGGGCCGCATCCCGTTTCGAGTGCGGAGTACATCGTCAACCAGGTGAAGCTGCACAAGCGTGGCGCGTTGATCGTGTTGGGCGTGTTAGTGCTGGCGGTATTCGCAACCTTGTTTTGGTATGTACGGCACGCGCGAGTGGCGCCGCTGACTGACAAAGACACGATCCTGCTCACCGATTTCGATAACAAAACCGGCGAAGAGGTGTTTGACGGCACACTGCGGCAAGGACTCGCCGTGCAGTTACAACAATCGCCGTTTCTCGACATCTTTCCCGAAACCCGCACGCGCGCAACGCTGCAATTGATGAGTCTTTCGCCTGACGAGCGGGTTACGCGCGAGCGTGCGCGAGAGATCTGTCAACGACAGGGATTAAAGGCCTTCATCGCGGGCACGATTGTGAAGTTTGAGCGCAACTATTCGATCACGCTCGAAGCGCTCAACGGCCAGACGGGCGATCAGGTGGCGCTGGTCCAGGTTGAAGCCGAGGGCAAGGATCAAGTGCTCAAAGCGCTCTCGCGTGCGGCGTCGGAATTGCGCGAGAAGCTCGGTGAATCGTTGAGCTCGATTCAGAACTTCGACGCGAAGTTGGAAGTAACTACTTCGTCGCTCGAAGCGTTAAAGGAGTATGCGCAGGGACGAAGCGAACAGGACAAAGGCCAATTCTTCAAAGCCATCGAATTCTACAAACGGGCCACCGAGATAGATCCAAACTTCGCCGTGGCCTGGCTCGGACTGGCGCTTCAATACACGAATACGGGCCAGCCGGGACTGGCCGCTGAATGTCTGTCGAAGGCATTCGCTTTGAGCAACCGCGTCAGTGAAGATGAACGCGCACGCATCACGTATTTCTACTACCAGATCGTCACCGGCGAATTGGAGAAGGCGATTGAAGCCCAGGAGGCGTACGTGCGCAGTTATCCGCGCGCGGCGCGTGGTCCGGGCAACCTGGGAAACCTCTACTCGATCACCGGCCGATACGAGAAATCAGTGGCCGCAACGACTGAAGCACAGCGTCTGAATCCAAACACGACTATCTGGCCGGGAAACCTGGCCGAGGCGTTGATCGGATTGAATCGCTTCGACGAAGCGCGCGAGGTGTGCCGGCAGGCGCTGGCGCAAAAGTTGGACAGCACGAGTATTCGTGAACGACTTTATGCCGTGGCTTTCGTCGCTGGCGATGCGGCGTCGATGCAGGAGCAGATCGCGTGGGCCAGGGGGAGAACGGACGAGTATCGAGCGGTGTACTGGCAGGCGCAGACGTCGTCGTTTGGCGGCAAGTGGCGCGAGTCGAATGAGCATTTGAGCCGCGCGACTGAGCTCGCGCTTCGCGCTGAGGCGAGAGAGGTGGTGGCCGGCTATACCGCGGAACAGGCGCTCCGCGCAGCGTGGTTGGGCCAGTTCGCGCAATCGTTAAACCTGGCGCAGTCTGCGCTGAAGCTCGAACGCAATCGAAACGTTCTCACGCGTGCGGCACTCACGTTTGCGCTTGCGGGTGACGCAGCCAGAGCACAGACACTGATCGCCGAGCTCGAAGAGAAGCATCCGAAAGACATGTTGGTTAACCAGGTCTGGCTGCCGGAAATCAAAGCCGCCATCGAATTGCGCAAGAATAACGCTCAGGGCGCACTCGAGTTGCTGGAAGCAACGAAACGATACGAAGCGGCCGCCGTGTTTTCGTCACAAACTTTGCGCGGCATGGTTTACCTGAAACTCGGCCAGGGCGCGCAGGCTGCCGCCGAAGCACGCAAAGTTCTCGAGCATCGTGGTCAAGGCGCGCTTTCGCTGCTGTGGCCGCTGGCGCATCTGACGCTCGCACGCGCCGCGGTGATGCAGGGCGATACGGCCCAGGCGCGCAAGTCGTATCAGGAGTTCCTCACGATTTGGAAGGATGCGGATCCGGATCTGCCAATGCTCCGTGAGGCAACGCAGGAATTCGGTAAAGTTAAGTAATTGACCCAGCCGCCATAGCTGTCATTTCTGACAGTTACCCCTTGTTGGAATTCGAGCAAAACTAAGCGCCTACCGAACTTTTCGAGTTAGCTGAGAGGAGAAACGAGGGTGAAACTCATTAAGGCTGTGATTCTGTGTTTAGCGGCGTTTGCTGCGGTTCCGGTGCTCGCCCAGGAAAAGCCGGCAGATCAAAACATGCAGATCTTGCTTGAGAAAGTTAAAGCCGACAAGAAACTTGTGGTGGCAGCGAACATGGATCTGACCGAAAGCGAGGCGAAAGCGTTTTGGCCGATTTACGATGCCTATCAACAGGATCTTCAGGCGCTCAACGACCGTCTCGGCAAAACGATTGTTGCCTACGCTGATGCCTACAACAAGAAAGCGCTGACTGACGCACAGGCGAAGCAATTGATGAATGAGGTGTTGGCCATCGATCAGGACGAGGTGACACTGCGCAAGAC
>DASUOZ010000694.1:0-2695 GCA_036276375.1 Pyrinomonadaceae bacterium
ACTTAAGGATGGCTACATTCACCGGATCGAACGCTCGGTTACGATCGACGGGCCGCTTACGGATGAACAGCGGGCGCGGCTTCACGAGATCGCGGGTAAGTGTCCGGTGCATAAAACGCTTTTGTCGCCAATCGTGATTGCGGAGTGGAAAGAGTCGTTGGACGCAGAGCTCGTTGACAGTGAACCCGAGAACTTCTTCTAGCCTGGCGGCGGCGGCGTTATAGTTCGACCATCAGCGGACCTTCAAGCGGGCACTGCCCTTCGGGGTCTGGGCATTGGAATTCGCTTCCACGTAATCGTGCAGAACTCACGCTGCTTAAAATCCTCCACTCTGAACAGCACATAAAAGTCAGACCTGGGGTCCTTGACTCGTACCAGGTACATGTGACCCACGACAACCTTCGCCATGATGTTCGTGGTTTGCTCCCACTGCTTTCCTGTCGTAGCAGAAGCATCGACGGTGATATGGCGTGTTTCACCTTCGCGTATCTTGGGCAGGGGTTGCAGAACAGGTACGGTGAATGAGTCAGTCCACTTCAACTCGCCAAGGTCCTTGATGACGGTGCGGGTTTGAGGCGCGCTCCACAGAATAAACCAGTCGTTACCGCCGATGTTCGCAAACCCGTAGCCTAAATCCCACTGACCATTTGCATGCTTTTTCAGCGCGCCCACTTTGAAGCTAAAGCAGGCGTCGCCCTCGTAGTGTGTTCCTGCGACTCGCGGTGGGTACAGTGTGACTTGTCCCTCGGTCTCGTTTTCGGCGAACACGTTGGACACACAAGCAAGAAACACCAGCACGGTGCAAAGTTTTCCCATTTTCATGGACCGACTCCTTTCGAGTTTGAGTGTTCATTTTTGAACGTAGCGGACATTCGAGACGACCACCTGGGCCACCGGATAAGGCCACATCTCGAAACTCATAAGCCTGGCTTGCACCGGAATGATACTCGTCTTGCGGAGTCGTTGTTCGCTGTAATGTTGAATGAAGCAGTGAAGGCTTTGATATACGGACTCGGTTCCGATCTGCGCGAGACGCTAAGTCGCGCCCCGATAGGAAAAGACGCTTGAAGCCAACACGAGAACTCACGCCAATGTTTGCCACAGATGTGCCAAAAGCAAAACGGCTGCCAAACGGCAGCCGCGAGTTTCTTAGAAATGGTCGGGACGACTGGATTCGAACCAGCGACCTCACGCACCCCAAGCGTGCGCGCTACCAGGCTGCGCCACGTCCCGTCTCCCTGATTAACTATCCTGCCAAAGAAGAATTGTCAAACAGCGGCTGCCCCTCGGTCCGTGTCGTCCGCGTTTGTTCGTGGCTACTTCGCGCGCCCTTTCGTTTCCTGCTCGAGCAGCGAGAGCAATTCGCGTAACTCCGCCGCGAGTTGCTTCAATCCCTGCCTCTCTTCCGCCGCCAACGGCACCACACTCGACGTGTACGCCGTGTTCATTGGCGCAAAACTCTCGCCCGCTTCACTCACCACGCGCCCATCTTCTTCACCAACAACCTTCAGCTTACCGCCGCCGCGCAACTCATTCGTCAGTCGCTTCTTCGCGCCGGCGATCGTGTACTGGTCTTCGTAAAGCAGTTCCTTGATCCGCAGCGCCATTTCCACGTCGCGCTTGCGATACACGCGCTGTCCCGCGCGGTTCTTCTGCGGGGCCAACATCGGAAACTCCGATTCCCAATAGCGCAGCACGTGCGCCTGCACACCGGCAAGCTCACAAACCTCGCCAATCTTGAAGAAAAGCTTTTCGGGTATAGCTACAGCAGGACGACTCATGCGGTCTAAAGCCTCAAACTGAGTTGCTGAGCTGGCTCTTGTATCGGGCGTTTGCGAAAGTTGGAAGTCTACGGCAAGTCTGCCAGCAGCCGTGCGTCGAGCGACATGTTACTCGCGGGAAGTTTGGCGTGTCAATACTTACACTTAGCGGCTCTTCCTTAAAACATTTTCTTAAAAGTATCGCCTGAACTTGGACTAGTCTCCGGGCGCAGGCTATAATCACCGGTCCCAACCACAAATCTGGAAGGAAAGATTCCGAAATAGTGACAACCTCGCCCACGGTTCTGCGGCTGGCTTCGCGGCTCACGGAGGTCGGCTTCTCCGATATCGTTAAACTCCGCAACCGCGTTATGCAACTGCGCGAGCAGGGCGCCACCGTTTACGAGTTTGAAGGCGGCGAACCGTTCATGCCGACGCCCGACGCGATCAAAGAAGCAATGACTCGCGCGCTCGCGGAAAATAAAACTCGCTACGCGCCCTCTTCCGGCATCCCCGAGCTGCGCGATGCGATCGGCGAAAAACTACGCACGCGTAACCGTATCCCGGCGCAGGCGAAAGACGTCATCGTCGTGAACGGCGGCATGCAGGCGCTCTTCGGCGCTTTTCAATCGGTCGTAAATCCCGGCGACGAAGTGTTGCTCTTCTCTCCTTACTGGACCCCGATCAAAGATCTCGTGGCCCATTGCCAGGGCCGCAGCGTGCTCGTGCCGACACGTGAAGCGCGTGAAAACGGTTTCGAACAAACACTCGCACGTTACGCTACCGAACGAACGAAAGCCATCTACTACAACACGCCCCAAAACCCAAACGGCGTTGTGCTCACGCCTGACGAAGCGAAGATGGTTGCTAATTTTGTGCAGGAACGCGATCTCGTCGTGATCGCTGACGAGGCGTACGAAGACCTGGTCTACGAC
>DASUOZ010000695.1:0-5379 GCA_036276375.1 Pyrinomonadaceae bacterium
ACGGCATCGCTTTGGCGCGTCTCGGCAAAACAGAGCGCGCGCAATTCACGATTCAACGCGCAATCGAAGTGGCGCATCAAGCGGGCTCGCTAAATCTTGCCGGCATCGCCGCGCTCACGTTGATCGAAGAGATCGATAACCTGCCCGCCGACATGCTCTCCGGCGCTTACGAGCAGGCCGGTGAGTGGTTGGCAGAAACACAAAGTCACGCGCTACTGCTACGCTTCAAAGCAGCCGGAAACAAACTCGCCGCCAGGTTGCGTGCAGACGCGAAAACCAACGCGACTGAAGCCCTCTTCAAACGCGGCAACTTCAAAGAAGCATTGTTGGAGGTTGAGCGGGAACTGCTTCGGAAAGCACTCGCTGAAGCCAACGGCAGCGTCACGTACGCCGCGCCCTTGTTAGGGATGACTTATCCCGGACTCATCTACATCATCCAACGCCGGCATCCCGACCTGCTGAAGGAACGTACCCCGGTTCATCGCCGCCCACGAAAAGGTCAGATCCTCAAGGCTCAAGCGTAGGGGGTGCGAGAGGCGGGAAACTCCCACTGTTCCCACCGCCTATGATTCACGTGCCTTTACCCCACGTAACGCGAGCATCGCGCTCACCCCAGTGGCGGGGTGATGAACCAAAGGCATTACAGACTCAAAGAGCCCTGTTTGCATCAGTGAGCCGCAATATCCTCGCACTTTCGCGCGTGATTGTAGTGATAAGACCCGAGCAGGAAAATCGGGGTTTTCCCTGAGAAAAACCGGCGGTTCGCCCCGCCCGGCGGGCGTTGGCTATAATCCGCCTAAACCAACACCCCGACACTGAAACGCGAGCCGATGCAGGACGACCCCGCACTCTATTCCAAACTAATCAATTCCCTGGATGGAATCGTCTGGACGGCTGACGCGGAGACGTTTCAATTCACCTTCGTCAGCCCGCAGGCGGAGCGGATTCTGGGTTATCCAATCAGCCGCTGGCTCGAGGCGGACTTCTGGCGCAAGCACACGCATCCCGACGATACCGACTGGTGCACGGCGTTTTGTGTGGACTCCACCACGCGCCGGCAGGATCACGAATTCGAGTATCGAATGATCGCCGCCGACGGCAACGTCGTCTGGTTGCACGACATCGTTTCCGTCAAATCCGAACCGGGCGGCAGTCTCTCGCTGTCGGGCATCATGCTCGACATCACCAAGCGCAAACACGCGCAGAACGAGCTCCGCAAACAAACCGAGATGCTGCAAAAGATCTTCGACCACATCCCGGTGATGATCAGCTTCCGCGATGATACCGGACGCATAAAACTGGTGAATCGCGAGTGGGAGCGCATCTTCGGCTGGTCCATTCAAGACATCCAAAAGAACAACGGCGAGATTTTGCAAGAAGTGTATCCGGATGCGGCGCACCTGCGACAGGCTCGCGACTGGATTGCCGCCGCAAATTGCGAGTGGCGCGACTTCAAATCGAAAACACGTGACGGCAGTCTAATCGATACGACCTGGGCCATCGTGCGTCTATCGGACGGCACCAGCATCTCCATCGGCAAGGACATCACCGACCGCAAGCGCGCCGAAGAAGAACGGAAACAGCTACTCCAGCGCCTGATCACTGCGCACGAAGACGAGCGACGCCATCTGTCGCGCGAGTTGCACGACAACATCGGCCAGTTTCTTTCCGCGCTGCTGCTGGGGCTCGAATCCTGCGCTCGGCTGCCGCAACTTCCGTCCCCGGCGCAGGAAAAACTTTCGTATCTCAAAGAAACCACGAAGCAACTCGAGCTCGACGTGCACGGCCTGGCGTTGGAGTTGCGGCCGACTGCGCTCGACGACCTCGGACTGGAAGCAGCATTGTCGACGCTGACGCGCGAGTGGGCGCGACGGCACGAGCAAAGAATCAAAGCTGTTTTCAACAGTACCGGCTTTACGAATCACGCTGAACGGCTCTCGTCGGAGGCTGAAGTCGCGATCTATCGCGTCGTGCAGGAAGCGTTGACCAACGTCTCGAGACATTCGCAGGCCGAGATCGTTAGTGTGATTCTCGCGCGTGACGATCGCCACGTGCAGGTGATCATCGAGGACGACGGCGTCGGGTTTGACGTCGACACGATGATGAACGCGGCAGTGGAGAATCGCAGACTGGGATTGACGGGCATGCAGGAGCGCGCCCAGCTCGTAGGCGGTGAATTCAAGATCGAATCGGGTACCGGCACCACGATCGTTGTCAGCATTCCCCTGCCGCAAAACGGATCCGGATCGTGACGATGGAAAAGTTGAAAATCCTCCTCGCTGAAGATCATCGCATCCTGCGCGAGGGTTTGAAGCGGCTGATCGACGAGCAGCCAAACATGGAAGTCGTCGGCGAGGCTGACGACGGCGTTGAGGCCTGGCAAAAGACGGGTGAGCTGCAACCGCACGTCGTGCTGATGGACGTCTCGATGCCGCGCATGAACGGCGCGGTGGCCACCGCGAAGATCCGGGAACTCTTTCCGGAGGTCCGCGTCATCGCACTCACCGCGCATCGCGCCAGCGCTTATTTGAGCCAGATGCTCAAGGCGGGCGCTTCGGGTTACGTGCTCAAGCACACGGCATTCAACGAGCTCGTCGATGCGATTCAGACGGTGGCGCGAGGAGGCCGCTACATCGATCGCGCTTCGCAGGAGCTCATGCTCAACACGCCGCCAGAGAACGTCACGTGGAAAGGCGATCCGCACGGCAAGCCGCTATCCGAGCGTGAGGTGCAAGTGATCTCGCTGGTGGCAAACGGCTACACCAACAAAGAGATAGCCAACAAACTCGCTATCAGCGTCAAGACCGTCGAGAGTCACAAGACCAACTCCATGCAAAAACTCGACCTGAAGAGCCGTGCAGAGATCGTCGACTACGCGCGCTTCCGCGGCTGGATCTGAAGGGCTTTGCCTTAAGAGTCCGATTCATAGCCACAAAGAGGCACAAAAGGCACAAATCTGTTAGGAAAAGCTTTTGTGCTTCTTGTGCTTCTTTGTGGCAAATATACTTTCGGGGCAAAGCGGATCTGAAGTAATCACAAATTAAAACTTGACCACCCTATGTAGATATTGATATATAGCGGTATCTATATGGGCAAGAATTATCTCTCGTACACCATGGCGCTCATCCTGCAAGTCGTCGCGCACGGGTATCGCTACGGCTTCGACATCATGACCGTTACCGGCCTCGCCAGCGGCACCGTCTATCCCGCGCTCCGGCGTCTCGAAGATTCGGGCTTCGTCGTCTCCAAGTGGGAACGCGCCAGCGTCGCGCAGGCAGCGCAACGCCCGCCGCGTAAGTATTACGAAGTTACCAAGACCGGACGAACCGCGCTCGACGAGGCCCGCCAGCGCTTTCGCCTGCTCGCGCAGCTCGAACCACTCGCCACCAACAAACCCGCTCCAGAGAAAGGTTGAACCACCAACTGTGTCGGGCAAGATTAGAAACGGTCCGTGGCTCAGGCTCATCACGCTGATCGGCGCGATCGTGCCACGCCGTCTGCGCGCCGACTGGCGGCAGGAGTGGGAAGCGGAACTCAGTCACCGCGAAATGCTGCTCGAGCAGTGGCATCAACTCAACTGGCGCACGAAGCTCGATCTGCTTTCACATAGTGCCGGCGCATTGATCGATGCGCTTTGGCTACAGCCCCGAAGATGGGAGGACGCAATGATTCAGGACCTGCGCTTCGGCGTGCGCATGCTGCTTAAAAACAAAGGCTTCACTACCGTCGCGATCCTGTCGCTCGCTCTCGGCATCGGTGCGAACACCGCGATCTTTCAACTGCTCGACGCCGTGCGACTGCGCACCCTGCCGGTGAAAGCACCGCAGGAGTTGGTGGAACTGCGCCTGACCAACATGGACGCCGCACGCGGCGGAGTCTGGCGCGAACCCACCGTCACCTTTCCGATCTGGGAACAGATTCGCGATCGGCAACAAGCATTTTCCAGTATCGCCGCCTGGGGCACGGACCGCGGGAATCTCGCACCGGGCGGCGAAGTGCGCCGCGCCCGAATGCTTTACGTCAGTGGCGACTTTTTTAATGTAATCGGCGTGAACGCCGCGCGCGGTCGTGTCTTCACGAACGCAGACGATCAGCGTGGCTGTGCCGCGCCGGGCATGATTCTGAGTCACGAGTTCTGGCAGCGTGAATACGCCGGCGACGTGAATGTCATCGGCCGCCAGCTCACAATCTCGGATCATTCGTTTGAAATCATCGGAGTCACGCCCGCGAACTTTTACGGGATGGAAGTCGGGCGGTCTTTTGATCTGTCGCTGCCGCTCTGCGCTGTTTCGCTCGTCCGCGGTAACGACCGTTTGTTCTCGGGAATCATGTGGTGGTTAACCGTAAACGGCCGTCTCAAGCCCGGTTGGACCATAGACCAGGCGACCGCGCACGCACAGACGATCTCGCCGGAACTCTTTGCCGCGGCGCTGCCGGCCGATTATCCGCCGCCGAGTGTGAAGGGTTATCTCGAGTCGAAGCTGGTGGCTGTTCCCGCGGGTACGGGTATTTCTGAGTTGCGGGAGAAGTACGAGCAATCGCTCTGGTTGCTGTTGGCGATCGCCAGTTTGGTCCTATTGATCGCCTGCGCTAATCTCGCGAACTTGCTGATGGCGCGCGCGAGCGCACGAGAACGCGAGATCGCTGTGCGGCAAGCGCTCGGCGCATCGCGTGGCCGGCTGATCCGGCAGTTGCTGGTTGAGAGTCTGTTGCTGGCGTCGATCGGCGCGGCGCTGGGGGCGGCGTTGGCCCAGGCGTTGAGCCGGCTGCTGGTCGCCTTTCTCAGTACTACTGCGGATCCCGTGTTTCTCGATCTGGCGCCCGATTGGCGCGTGCTCGGTTTCATCACTGCACTGGCCTTTGCGACGTGTCTGCTGTTTGGCCTCGCTCCGGCGATTCGCGTTACGCGACGACAACCGGGCGCGACGATCATGGCGAGCGGTCGCGGTATGTCCGCGAGCCGCGAGCGCTTCACGTTCCGGCGCGCGCTGACGGTCGTGCAGGTCGCGCTTTCACTCGTGCTCGTTGCGGGCGCGCTTTTGTTCTCGCGGAGTCTCGCAAAGATACTCACGATCGACATGGGCTTTCGCGACGAAGGTGTCGTGAATGCAACGGCGACGTTTCAGCGGCTTGATCTTCCGCCGGAGCGTGTGCCGGTTTTCAAGGATGAGCTACTCGAACGCGTCCGCGCGATTCCGGGCGTGGAATCAGCGGCTATCACGCACGTCATCCCGCTTCGCGACTGGGGCGGCGGCAAAGCATGGATCGACGGTGCGCCGCGCCAGTCGAGCGCCACGAGGCTGAGTCGCGTTGGTCCGGGTTATTTCAAAACGCTGGAAGTGCCGATACTGGCGGGTCGAGATTTCGACACTCGCGACA